>JABSSV010000206.1 GCA_013213875.1 Lysobacterales bacterium | reverse complement strand
TCGGCGGTAACGTGCTGGGCGTGGCGGCTGAAAACCTCGGCCAAGACTTTGAGGTTGAGGCCTTCTGGACCTGGGACTTCTGAACTGGCTCTTGCTGCCAGTCTCAAGTCATCTACCCCTACTATCTGTAACGGACTGCTGGCACTGTGGACCTGCTGAAAGCCTGGTTTAGGCGTACGCTGGCCGATCCGCAGATCGTCATTCTGGCGATGAGTCTGCTGGTGGGTTCGCTGATTGTATTTGGCTTCGGTCGTATGTTGTGGCCGGTATTGGCCAGCATTGTTGTGGCCTATCTTCTGGAAGCCGGGGTGCAGTTTGTGCAGCGTCTCGGTCTCAGTCGCACCTGGGCTGTGCTGCTGGTTTTTGTTCTGTTTCTGGCCGGGCTGTTTTTCCTCCTGTTTGGCGTTATCCCGATTATCACGCGGCAGCTGACGCAGCTGGTGGGGGCTTTGCCAGGCTATGTCACGCAGGGTCAGGCGCTGTTGGTTGAGCTGCCCCGCCAATATCCGCAGTTGGTTTCGCAGGAGCAGATCACCTTGCTGGTTGGCAATATCAGCGCCCAGCTTGCCTCCGTGGGGCAGCAGGTGTTGGGTTGGTCGCTGGCCTCGGTCGCGACGCTCGCCAGCTTGCTGATTCTGCTGGTGCTCATCCCAGTGCTGGTCTATTTCTGGTTGATGGACAAGGATCGCATCATCGCCTGGTTCGTAAGCTACCTGCCTCGTGAGCGTCATCTGGTTAGTGCTATTTGGCGCGATGTTGAACGGCAGATTGCCAACTACGTGCGAGGCAAGGTGTTGGAGATCCTAATCGTGGGCGCGGTCAGCTATGTCACCTTTATGGTGCTGGGGCTGCAGTATGCGGCGCTGCTGGCGACCGTGGTCGGCTTTTCTGTGCTCATTCCCTACGTCGGGGCCTTTACGGCTACCGTGCCGGTGGCCCTGGTGGCCTACTTCCAGTTTGGCTGGGGCTGGGAATTTGGCAGCGTGGTCATTGCCTACACGGTGATTCAGGTTCTCGACGGTAACGTGCTGGTGCCCCTGATCTTCTCCGAGGCGGTAAACCTGCACCCCATCGCGATTATTGTCGCCATTCTTGTGTTTGGCGGTATCTGGGGTTTCTGGGGTGTGTTTTTCGCCATCCCGCTGGCGACGGTGGTTCAGGCCGTGCTCAAGGCGTGGCCGCGGCCGACCGAAAGCACGCCGGAGGCGGAAGCGTCAGAAGCTCAAAGCACCTCGGACGCGTAGTCCGCCAGTCGCGAACGTTCGCCGGTGCGCAGCGTTATGTGGGCGCCGTGGCGCCAACTCTTGAAGCGATCTACCGCAAAGGTCAGTCCCGACGTCGTCTCCGTCAGATAGGGCGTATCAATTTGTCCCACATTGCCCAGACAGACCATTTTCGTGCCGGGTCCGGCGCGGGTCAGTAGGGCTTTCATCTGCTTGGGCGTGATGTTCTGTGCTTCGTCGATGATGACGTAGCGGTTGAGGAAGGTGCGCCCGCGCATAAAGTTGAGAGAGCGCACCTTCACCCGGCTGGCAAGCAGGTCGTTGGTGGCTGCGCGCCCCCATTCGCCCCCTTCCTGCGGTTGTGTGAGAACCTCAAGGTTATCCGTGAGGGCACCCATCCAGGGTGTCATTTTTTCCTCTTCCGTACCGGGTAAAAAGCCGATGTCTTCGCCGATTGAAACGGTCGCACGGGTAACGATAATTTCGCTGTAGCGCTTTTCATCGAGTGTCTGTGCCAGTCCCGCGGCCAGCGTGAGCAGGGTTTTACCGGTGCCGGCGGTGCCGAGCAGGGTCACAAAGTCAATGTCCGGATCCATAAGCAGATTGAGGGCAAAGTTCTGCTCCCGATTGCGTGCCTGAATGCCCCAAATATTGCGGCGGCCGCCCTGGTAGTCATGGATCAACTGCAGCACGACTTCGTGATCGCTGACTTCACGCACAATACCTTCCACGCACTCCCCCTGGCCGATGGCAATGCACTGATTGGGAAACCAGTCATCGCCGTCAACCCGGGCGATTCGATACAGGGTGGCGCCGTTCTCGGTCCAGGACTCCAATTCCGTGTAGCGCTCCCAGAACGATTCGTCTTCGCGGCGCAGGCCTTTGTACAGCAGCGTGAGATCGTCCAGTGCACGATCGTTGAAATAGTCTTCAGCGCGCGCGCCCAGAATTGCCGCCTTAATGCGCAGATTGACGTCCTTCGAGACCAGGATCACTTCCCGATCCTGCATATCTTCCCGTAGCGCCATTACCGTGCTTAGAATTTCGTTGTCAGCAAAGGAACCGTCGCGCAGCAGACTGGAATGGGTCTGTGGCATGCTGGTCTGGAAAAAGAGTCGGCCATGACCGGTGGCCAGATCGAGGCCGTCCGGTACCTGTAAGGACAGGCCTTCGTCCAGTGCATCGCCCTGGTCGGCCATCATCTCCCCGATAAAACGGCTGACCTGACGAACATTACGAGAGACTTCGGACAGCCCTTTCTTGGCCGCGTCCAGTTCTTCGAGCACCATCATGGGAAGAAAGACATCATGCTCCTCGAAACGGTACAGAGCGGTGGGATCATGCATGAGGACATTGGTGTCGAGTACGTACAGACGCTTGTTGTTTCCCATCAGTTTCTTTGGCTTCCTTGGTGGCTGATTATCTACGGCTGCTTTTTGTTTTCGGTGCGCGCTATCAGTTCAGAGTCTGGGCGGCCTCCAGTACCGCTTCCACATGCCCGGGTACCCGCACTTTGCGCCATTCAGCGCGCAGCACGCCGTCCGCGTCGATCAGGAATGTTGAGCGCTCAATACCCATATACTTCCGGCCGTACATGTTTTTCTCCTTGATCACATCAAAGATTTTGCACAGCACTTCGTCTTCATCAGAGATCAGGTCGAAAGGAAATTCATGCTTGCTGCAGAAGTTTTCGTGCTTGCGTACGCTGTCTTTGGAGACGCCAACAACCGCCGTGTTGGCCGCCTGCAGTGCGGCGTAGTGATCGCGGAAATCCTGCCCTTCGCGGGTGCATCCGGGCGTGTTGTCTTTGGGGTAGAAGTAGAGCACCAGCTGCTGGCCGGCGAAATCTTTCAGTCCGAGCTGTTTGTCGCCTGTGGCGGGCAGGTCGAATGCAGGAACAGGCTCACCAATCTTGACCATAGGGCCTCCTTGGGCGGTGTGATCTGCGCGCTCCCCGGTGACGCTCTGGCGGCCCGGGAGGCGTTCAGGATAGACGTCCTTTCAAGGCAGCATACTTGCCCCCTCAAAAGGGCGCAAGTACTATTGCGCCAGCATATTCGGGGCCCCGATTCCCATGTTTGAAGGCAGTATTGTCGCGCTAATTACGCCGTTCCATGAGTCCGGAAAGATCGATCTTCCGGCCTTCGTTCGCCTGCTCGATCACGTGCGGGAAGGGGGTTCCAGTGGCGTGGTGGTTGCCGGTACCACCGGTGAATCGGCCACCCTTGAGGAAGCAGAATTTCAGGCTTTGCTGGAGTGTGCCGTTGCGCAGGTAGGCGGCACCATGAAGGTTCTGGCCGGCACGGGCTCCCCGGCGACGGACGCTACCATCAAGCGCACGCGACTCGCGCGCTCACTCGGTGCGCACGGAGCGCTGGTGGTCACGCCGAGCTATAACCGTCCGACCGCGGCCGGTCTGGAAGCGCACTATCGCATGATTGCGCAATCGGTGGAGCTGCCGATCGTGCTCTATAACGTGCCATCGCGCACTGCCGTGGATTTGCAGCCAGAAACGGTGGCGCGTCTGGCCAGGCTGGATACGGTGGTAGCGATCAAGGAAGCTGTGCCGGGTGTGGCGCGTGCGCATGAACTGCTGCGGCGGGCTGATGGTCAACTGCAGCTGTTGAGCGGTGATGATGAAAGCTGCGCGGAGGTGATGCTTGCCGGTGCGGCTGGCGTGGTCTCCGTTGCGGCAAATCTCGCACCGGCACACATGGCCCGGCTGTGCCACTTCGCGCGACAGCCGCAAGAACAGAAAGCGTTGGCACTGCAGGAGCGGCTGCGACCGCTCTATGCATATTTGGGCATCGAAACGAATCCGATTCCTGTAAAATGGGGGGCTTATGAGATGGGGCTGGCAGGTTCGCACCTACGCCTGCCGTTGCTGCCCCTGGATCAACAGCATCAGCCGGGTCTTAAGGCCTGTCTGGAACAACTCGGCCTGATGGCGGGCATGGAACCCTCTTTCTAATATGTTGAAACTTCGAAATTGCTGCGCGGGCCTGTTGCTCGTCGTCCTTATGCCGGCCTGCAGTTGGTACCAGGACCGCCCACCGGAATATATGCTCAGCGAGGAAGTTGAGCCTTTGCGGGTGCCGGAAGGGCTGGATGCTATCCAGTACCGTACGCCGCTGCTGGTGGGCGCGCCGCAGATGCGCTTGCCCTCAGCCAGTGAGCTGAATCCGGGGCCGCCCCGGGCCGTCTCCACTGGCGGTCGTGGCGATGCCAATGCTTTTATGGCGTGGTCCGCGGAAGGTGTCTATCTGTCCGTGCTCGACGGCCCGGAGAGTGTGAACCGGCGCTTGGGCTTTGCGATCAAGCGTAGCGGCATGCGCGCGCTGGATGATGCTGCGAATGGTGATCATCGTTTCGAGTACGTGCATCTGCGCCCAGACGAGCGCAGTTTCTGGCAGAAGATGGCGTTCTGGAACCGCAGTTCGGGACCTGACTACTCCGGTTTCTACCGGACCCAGGTCGTGGCCGATGGTGACAACACCCGTGTGTTCCTGTTCCTCGATTCCGGTTCGCCAGCGCCTACGGGAGCGGCCGAGCATGTGCTGGGTATCTTCATGGAGCGCCTGGGATGACATTCGTTGTCACCGAGAACTGCATCAAGTGCCGCTATACGGACTGTGTGGAGGTGTGCCCGGTGGACTGTTTTCACATGGGCCCGAACTTCATGGTCATCGATCCGGACGAATGCATCGACTGCACGCTTTGTGAGCCCGAGTGCCCGGCCGAAGCGATCTATCCCGAAGATGATCTGCCGGAGGGACAGGAGCATTTTATTGAGCTCAATGCGGAGCTCGCAGGCATCTGGCCGGTAGTGACGGAAATGCGGGATCCACCGCCCGACGCGGGCGACTGGGACGGCAAGCCGGACAAACTGCCGCTGCTGGAACGCTAGCGGTGCGATCGCCCGTGCATGCTAGACTCGATTCCGTGGTCGCCTCCATGGCGTGCGGTTGCGTTGAAGACGACGCCCCAGCAGCAGGAATAAGTCATTTCTAAACCCGATCTCATAACGCGCGACGAGCACGGCATCGATACCCGGCAGCTCTGCTCCTCGGCCACCGAGGTGGTTGCGAGCCTGCAGCAGGCAGGGTACGAAGCCTATATCGTCGGCGGGAGCGTGCGTGATCTCCTCCTCGGGGAGCGTCCGAAGGACTTTGATGTGGCCACGGATGCGACGCCGGAAGAGGTGAAAGCCGTATTTCCGCGCTGTCGTTTGATTGGCCGCCGTTTCCGTCTTGCGCATGTGCGCATGCGGGGTGCACTGCTGGAGGTCGCGACCTTTCGTGGTCAGGGTGGGCAGGCACCGGGGCATCAGGATGATGATGGCCGTATGCTGCGCGACAACGTTTGGGGTTCGGTGGAGGAAGATGCGGTACGTCGCGACTTTACCATCAACGCCCTGTTCATGGATCCCGTGAACGGCGAGATTCGGGACTATGTCGGTGGTTTTCGGGATCTGCAACAGCGCAGTCTGCGCCTAATTGGTGATCCGGAAATTCGCTACCGCGAAGATCCGGTACGCCTGCTGCGCGCCGCCAGATTTGCAGCCAAGTTGGGCGTGACCCTGGAGCCCGCCACGGCGGCTCCCATGGCGGCCGTTGCGCCGCGTCTGGAGCAAATCCCGCCCGCGCGCCTGTTTGAGGAAGTCTGCAAGTTGTTCCTTACTGGTCATGCGGGCCGTACGGTCGATGCCCTGCAACAGTTCGGGCTCATGCGCTATCTGTTTCCCGTGCTACCTGCGGGCGACGATGTGGGAGTTGCCCATTTGCACCCGGTGGTGCAGCGGGCCACCGAGAGTACCGATCGCCGTATCGCAGAGGGCAAATCCGTTACGCCAGCATTTCTCATTGCGGCGGTGCTATGGGAACCTCTGCTGGAGCGCATTGCGCCCCTGGAGGCGGCAGGTATGCCGGCCTATCAGGCCATGGAAGAAGCTGCCGATGCGCTGCTGGCAGAGCAGCTTCAGCGCACCGCTATTCCGCGTCGCTTCAGCGCCGTGACGCGACAAATTTGGCTCAATCAACTCCGGCTGAAACGCACGCGCGGCGCGCGTGCCTTGACGGTCATGTCCCAACCCCGCTTTCGAGCCGCCTATGACTTTCTCTTGATTCGGGCCCTGGATGAGCCGGAGCTGCAGGAGTTGGCAGATTTCTGGACTCAGGCGCAGCAGGAACGCCCGGACCTGGTTGAGACCGCTGCGCCGACCAAGCGCCGACGCCGTCGCCGTGGTGGCCGGGGTCGGGGACGGAAGCGCCCGGAGGGGGTAAACCCGGGCACGGATACTTGAGCGTCACAGCGGTGCCGGGCGAACTGGCTGCGGTCTCGCTGGGAAGTAATCTCGGGCCCAGTCAAGCGCTATTGGCCCGGGCGGTAGAAACCCTGGCGGCCCTCGAATCCTGTCAGCTTGAGGCTGTCTCGTCCCTGTATAAAACCCGGCCCTGGGGCGATGTTGAGCAGCCAGACTTTCTCAATGCAGTGGTACTGCTCCGTTGGCAGGGGGCAGCGCACGCGCTGCTGCAACAATTGCAGTCCATAGAGCGGCAACTGGGGCGCGTACGTGATAAGAAGCGGCGCTGGGGGCCACGCGCCATAGACCTGGATATGCTGTGCTTCGGCGACCTGCAGCTCGCTGATTCCGACCTGACCTTGCCCCATCCGCGCATGGCCCAGCGACGCTTTGTGCTGGTGCCACTGGCAGAGCTGGCTTCGGATCTGCACATACCGGGTTATGGGTCGGTGGCCAGCTTGTTGGCACAGTGTCCGGATCAGGATGAGCCGTTGCCCGTTAGGAAGCCAGAGCCCTGGTACGAGCAGGAGTAAGTTTCTGCGGTCACAACAGTTGCTTTTTCGCCATAGCGTGGTATTATTACCACCAGTGCGGTGAGTCTCACCAGATTCATCGTCATCGCAGGGCGCGAAAGACGGAAACATCACTCCAAAATACTGCCCCTTCCCCTCACCGGGAAGGGGTATTTTTTTGCGTCGAATTTTTGCGCAAAAATGTGAAATAAAGTAATAAAAAACAGAGACTTAAATAAAATTCACTCGTCCTTTCGAGACGGGCGCAGCAGGCGTTCCGGCGCTTTGCGATTGGCTTTGATCTCGTTAGAATGAAGCGGACATTGCGACCGTTGCCATGAGTCAAAAAAGCCACATGAACGCTCTGATCAATCCCGAAACGCAAGAATTGTTGCACAAATGCAACAATCAGCTGTCTGCCATTCCTCTTACCGACCTGCTGATGGAACCGGGCCGGTTCCAGCGCTTTGCACGAACTTTTG
>JABSSV010000205.1 GCA_013213875.1 Lysobacterales bacterium | reverse complement strand
GGCAACCAGATTGATCCCCTCCGTGGTGTTTGGCAGCAGAGCTACATCCCGGTCACTGGCCGCGCCGATGAGCCGGGCCAGACGTTGTCGCAAATCGGCTTCATGCCGCAGCCATCGCCCATAATCAACGGCTCCCTGGTTCTGATTCTCAAGGGCAAAGGCGCTGACTGCCTCGCGGGTGGACCGTGGCCAGGGGGATATGGCCGCATGGTTGGCCCACAGCCACTCCTCATTGACGGGGAATTCATGGGCCAGTTGTTCCATGCGCTGCTGGGCAGGGGCGGTGTCGTTCATGGTGCTATCATGCGAGGAGACGGGGGCTTTTACCAGTTGGGGTAGGGCATCCGAGTCCCTGGGCAACGCCGCGAGACCGCTCATGCAACGCGCCATAATTCATGTCGACATGGATGCCTTCTATGCCTCCGTGGAACAGCATGATCATCCGGAACTGGCCGACCGTGCCGTTATCGTGGGTGGGACCGGCAAACGCGGCGTGGTGGCGGCCGCCAATTACGCCGCCCGGCGCCTCGGCGTGCATTCAGCCATGCCCATGGCACGGGCGCGTCGCCTGGCCCCGAAGGCGCACTATTGCCGTCCGCGCATGAACCGCTATCGAGAAGTTTCCCGGCAGGTGTTCGCAATCTTTGAGCGCTACACACCGCTGGTCGAAGGCCTGTCGGTCGATGAGGCCTTTCTTGACGTCACGGGCTCGCTACGGCTATTCGGCAGCCGGGAACATATCGGCGCAGCGATTCGGGACGATATCCTGACAAGCACCGGGCTGCATGCCAGCGTCGGTATGGCACATAACAAGTTTCTGGCCAAACTGGCCTCCGACGCAGACAAGCCCCAAGGCTTCGTGTCCGTCCCGCAGGACGCCGTGCGCCGGTTTCTGGATCCCATGCCTATCGGGCGCCTTTGGGGTATCGGCAAGAAAACCGAGCCCCGGCTGCGGGCCCAGGGGCTGCTGACCATCGGCCAGCTACGACAGGCGGATCCGGCCTTGCTGGCGTCGTTGCTGGGCTCGCGCGCGGGTCACTTTCTGTCCCTGGCACGGGGCATAGACGAGCGCGAGGTGGAGGCTCGCCGTGCCGACAAGTCCATCAGTCATGAGTCGACCTTCGCCAACAACCTGCACGATGCGCGACAGCTGCGGGCCGAGTTGCTGCGTTTGACTGAGGCCGTCATGCGGCGCGTCCGGGAGCAACAGCTCATGGCCCGGACCGTCACCATCAAGGTACGTGATTACCGCTTCCATACGGTGACGCGGAGCCTCAGTCTGCGAGCGGCCAGCGACGCGACGAAGACGGTCTACCAGGTCGCTTCCGGACTGCTTGATACGTGGCTGAGCAAACACGGCAACACGCCCGTTCGCCTGCTGGGTGTGGGCGTCAGCAAACTGTCACCGGCCGCAGGGCAGGGCAGTCAGGTGGACGGTTCCCTGGATGAAATTACTGCGCGCTTCGGGACCCGGAAGCTGACCCGCGGCCTGGCCATGGACGCGGGCAAAAAAGACGATACGGAACGCGGCTAGGTCGAATTTCCGGCCATGGCGCGCAGGTCCTTGCGCAGAATCTTGCCGACGTTGGATTTGGGAAGCTCGTCGAAGAACTCGATGATTTTCGGGCATTTGTAGCCGGTCAAATTCTCACGCGCAAAGGCCTTGATCTCGTCCGCCGTCAGGCTCTCATCCTTCTTCACAATGCAGACCTTGACGATCTCGCCGGAATGCTCGTGGGGTACGCCGATGGCGGCCACCTCCAGCACCTTCTCGTGCGCCGCAATCACGTCCTCAATTTCATTGGGGTACACATTGAAGCCGGACACCAGAATCATGTCTTTCTTCCGGTCGACGATCTTGAAGAAGCCATGCTCATCCATGCGCGCCATATCACCGGTGCGCAGCCAGCCATCCTCGGACAGGACTTTGGCGGTCTCCTCCGGTCGCTGCCAGTAGCCGGCCATGACCTGCGGGCCACGAATGCACAACTCACCCACCTCACCCACTGGTTGCCATTGCCCATCCTCACCGAGAATGGCGCATTCCGTGGAGGAAATGGGCAGACCGATGCAGCCGTTATATTCGCTCAGGGTCATGGGGTTAATGCAGGCTGCGGGCGAGGTTTCC
>JABSSV010000204.1 GCA_013213875.1 Lysobacterales bacterium | reverse complement strand
GGCGTCTGCTACCGGGCGGGCGGGCGCGGCGTTGAGACAGAAAAATCCCGCATGTTGCGTGGCCGCATGGATCAGCGTGTCCATGGGAATTTCCAGCTGCGCCAGCAGGCCGTCGCACTGCGGCAACTGCAGTTGCTCTTTGCGCAGCTGCGCGTTGGCACCGGGTGCCACCACGATCTGATTTTCCCCCTCGCTGTCGACCAGAATCATAGCCAGACCGGTTGGCGCTGAGTCCAGCCGCTGCACACCGCCGAGAAGCACGCCTTCCCGCTGCAGATGCTCCAGAGCCGGATCAGCGTTCGCATCGTCACCCACACAAGCCAACAGGGATACCTTGGCGCCGAGCCGCCGGGCGGCCAGGGCCTGATTGCCTCCCTTACCGCCGGGAAACTGTTCCAGGCTGGCGCCAGTGAGGGTTTCGCCGGGTCGTGGAAAACGCTCGATACGGGCGACCAGATCCAGATTGACCGAGCCCAGCACGCCAAGGTGTGGTGATCTAGATGGCATAGCGCTTCAGACTCCTGTCCAGCAGATGAAAGAAACCGCCTGCATCGACGGCATGTAACCAGTGGGCGTTGGCGGTTTGCGAAGTCACCTGCCAGAAATCTACGGCGGTGTGTCCTAGGGTCAGAGCAGATTCGGTTTCTACCGCGATATGGCAATCCCGTCCCGTAAACAATTGCGGCTCCAGCAGCCAGGCGATGGTGCAGGGGTCATGGAGGGGGGCGCCTTCGCTGCCGTATTTTTCCGTGTCAAAGCGGTTGTAGTAGGTCAGCATGGCGGCCACCGCCTCTGCGACTGCGTCGCCTCTGTTTTGCAGGGTCTGTAGCCAGGCGCGCGGCACGGGGACCTGATGGGTGACGTCGAGACCAGCCACCACCAGCGGGCGCCCGCATGTCAGTACCGTTTGTGCCGCGTGTGGGTCGACGTAGATGTTGAATTCCGCCGAAGGTGTGATGTTGCCAGCTTCCCTCATAGCGCCGCCCATGAGCACGATGTTGCGAATGCCGCGCGTGATGGCGGGCTCTTTTTGCAGGGCCATGGCGATGTTGGTAAGCGGGCCGGTGGGTACCAGCGTGATGCTTTCAGGCTCTGCATCCAGCAGCGTCTCAATCAGAAAATTCACGGCGTGCTGCTCCTGTAGCGGCAGCGCGGGCTCCCACAGCGCCAGCCCATCCAGGCCACTGCTGCCATGCACGTGCTCGGCGGTATGCAGTTCCCGCTGGAGAGGCGCCTCGCAGCCCGCGAAGACCGGCAGGTCAGCACGCCCAGCCAGTTCGCAGATCATCCTCGTGTTGCGCTGGGTAAGCGCTAGAGGCACGTTGCCGGCCACGGCGCAGACGCCCAACAGCTCCAGCTTTTCGGGCCAGGCCAGGGCCATGAGCAGCATGATGGCGTCGTCCTGACCCGGGTCACAGTCGATGATTAGGCGGTGCTTCATGCGCGCATTATAGGCCCTCTGACCCCGGTGCTGCGCTTTCCCCGACGGCCTGTTTCAGACAAAAAAACGGGCCCCGAAGGGCCCGTGGAAAGTGCTTAAACGAAATGCTGGTCAGGGCGTTTCAGCGTCGCTGGCGATAAAGCGGAAGCTGCTAACTTCGCCCGCATTCGCATCATCGGTGCCCAGGCTCAATGCGTGATAGTTGTTGGTCAGCCAAAGCGGTAGCTGATCCGCGTAGTGCGGGCTGAAAAACACGCCACTGCGGCCGCCGGGGATGACTTCCTCACCGACCGGGCCGTCCGGCGTCAGCGTGCCAACAAAGCGGCGCGCCGGGCCAGCACCGAACATAAAGTCGTTCAGTCCATCGGCACGGGCGCTATGGCTCGATGCATCCACGGCACCCCGGCCACCGGCACGCGCTACACCGGGAAGATCCGGTGCGAGATCGCTCAGGCCGCCCCCGTTAGGCACGTTGAAAGGATCGGCGCCCAGCGGATGGTTGAAGACGATGCGGTGCAGTTTGCCCCAGCGGTAATCCGACAGCGTCGTCGAGTTGGCAAAAGCCGGCGCAAACTCATCGGACGCCAGCAGATCCAGACTGGATAGCAGGCTGAACAGGATCAGGATGTCACGCTGATCTGCCGGGTTTGGTGTATCGGGCACGTTAAAGAAGGGTATGCCGGAGGCACCAACACCGTTGCTCTGCTCAAAAGTCTCCAGCAGGTTCAGCAGGGCGCTGACGGCCAGGCTGTCGCCCGGCAAATAGTCGGCGTCAATACCGAGTGCTTCCAGCGCCGGTTCAAAGACTCCGGCCAGGGTCGCGTCGACCGTGTTGCGAATCATCTGGCCGCGCCAGACCGCGAACAGGGTAGCGGCTACGCTGGCATCAATCTCGCCTTGCTCCGGCTCGGGCAGGGCGCCCGGATCATCAAACGGATCCCAGCCCTCGGCGATACCGGTCGGCGTGCTGAAGTCCCAGGCGCCCAGGCGAGCGCCCGCCTCGACCATGCGCGGATCCAGCAGGAATTGCGCCAGACCCGGGAAGGCCCCTTCCGCCGATGCGTTCGCGAATGCCTGCAAGATGAAGGGCATGAACAATTCGGCGTCCAGCAGTTGATTATTGGCCTGCAGCACCGCCATATCGTCCTGGGTCACGCCACCGGCTGCGACCAGGTCGGTTAGTTCCCGGTCAATACGTCCCATGCGGTCTGCCGTGTAGCCCGGGTTGAGGTAGTAAATGCCACCGCCGGGTCGCACCTGGTTCAGGGCATTGTTGTCGAGCGTGGTGCCCACCGGATCGTTATTGGCGTTGGCAATATAGCCGGCAGCCGGGTTCTTGACCTGCGGCATTTCCGCAAAGGGCAGGATCTCAAACGGCAGAACCTGCTGTGGCTGCGGATTGCGCACTTCCAGCCATTCATGGTTCAGCGTGCCCGAGCCGTCGCGAATCATCCAGGGCGGCATGCCACCGTCTGGCGCCATGTCATCCTGCAAATCGCTACGAATGGGCATCTCGGCGCTGGTGTAATAGGCGATGTTGCCGGTCTTGTCAGAGACCATGAAGTTCTGCGAGCCGACATCAAAGTCCTGCAATCCCGCCTCAAAGTCTTCCAGTGTCTCGGCCTGATTAAACTTGCGGAAGGCCGCCAGTTCACGGGTGGGATAAAGCCCCGTGTACTGCACGCTCAATGCACTTGAATTGGCCAGATCCAGAGACAGCACCGGGCCATTGCGGCGCGGTACCAGAATGGTGACCCCACCACCGGTCAGCGGCACATTCAGGCGCTCAATATTATCGGCGGTGCCATCGAGCTGGTTGGCGAAGAAGGATTGGAAAATCAGCTGCACGGGCTCGGCTTCGCCTTTGAAGACCGTGTGCGTTGGCAGCCCGAGGCCGTTCAGGATCAGTGTCTCCTGAAAGTAATCGGTGACATCCATGGGGTTTACCGTTGTGCCCCAGCACAGATTGCCATTGCAGCCCTGGATGATCCCCGGGGCGCCGGGCAGGCTGACACCGCTGGCCGTGTAGCCCTGCTCACCGGTCACAATATGCGATTCCTCGGTGAAGATCGGTGGCATGTCCAGCGTCAAATGCGGGTCGTTGGCAATCAGCGGATTGCCGTCGGCGCTGGCTGAGCCGGCAACGGACCACTCGTTTGAGCCTTTGATACCTTCCTTGAGTCGTTTGCTCTCCTGGAATAGGGGCGCATCCGCAATGGCTTCGTTCCAGCTCTTGGCCAGATTGAAAGCGGTCATATTGACCTTGCCCAGCGTGAAACTGTCTGCCGGTTTCTTGCGAGCGGCCGTGTTCGCGCTGGTGCCGCCCTCAGTGGCGGCAACCGCGGCCATGTTGTCCAGAAAATCGGGCACGGTGACCCGGTCATCGATCGGCGCAATGCGATGGGTGTCTTCTGTAAACAGGGCGGCGCCGTCAAATCCGAGCGCTGCGCCCACCTGCTGATAGAGACCTGCCATCAGCGTGTTATCGATGTCAGAGCCGGAAAAGGAGAGACTGAAAGCCAGAACCTTGCCCACAACAATGGAGTCGATGGCGGACCAGCTCTTGGCACTGGTCAATTCGAGCGCCGCGTACTCCGGGGGCAGAGGATTGTTGGCTAGCCACTGGTTAACGCCGTCCGCATAGGCGTTGAGCCATTGCTGGGTACCCGGATCCATGATGCCGTAGGACTTGAGTGCGGCTCGGCGCAGGCCCAGGGTGCGGCTCTGGATATCGGCGGCCAGTGTGCTGGCACCAAAGAGCTCGGCCAGCGTGCCGCTGGCCTGGCGGCGCTGCAGGTCCATCTGAAAGAAACGGTCCTGCGCATGCAGATAGCCCTGGGCGAAAGCCAGGTCGGTTTGCGTTTCGGCAGTTATCGAAGGGATGCCCAGCGCATCGACCTGAACTGTTACGTCCGCGCCTATAAGCAGTGCCGGGATGTCCTCGGCCACGGCCTTGGAACCGAACAGCGCGCCGGCGCAGGCAAGCGCCAGTAATGCTTTCTTTGTCATTATTCTCTCCTTTGGGGGGTGTGCTGATTATAGCGGCGCGTTCGCGGGGCGCTAGCGCTGCAGTGATAAAAGCAGATGTTTTTTGCCGGGAACGTCTCTGAAAAATGATTTTCACGGCAGCGGTTCGGGCGCGAGGGTAGTATTTGGACTCGCCCATATCCCTGCCCACCTGCATCCGACACAATGGCTCAGGCATGTCATCCCCCAATCCCAATGCAAACCTCGGCACCGTGAGTTGCCCTCCGACAACGGTGCGCTTGCTGAATCGCATCAGCGATGTGTCTGCGGACGACTGGGATCGGCTGTGGCCGGAACACAACCCCTTCCTACGTCATGGCTTTTTAAGTGCTCTGGAAGACAGTGGTTCAGCCGATCCTGATTCAGGCTGGGCGCCCTGCCACCTATTGCTGGAGCACGAGGGCCGGGCCGTGGCCGGCATGCCTCTGTATCGTAAATCCCATTCCTACGGCGAGTTCGTGTTCGACTGGGCCTGGGCCGATGCCTGGCAAAGGCATGGGCTGGCCTATTATCCGAAACTGGTCAGCGCGGTGCCCTTTACCCCATCGGCAGGTCCCCGCATTGGTCTGGCGGCAGGTTGGGATCAAGACGCGCTAACCCGTCGGCTCATGCAGGCCATGCACGAGCAGTTGGAAGGCGAGGGCGCTTCCAGCTGGCATGGTCTGTTTCCCGATGCGCCCAGCTGTGCCCTGTTGCAAGCCAGCGATTCCCGGCTGCTGGAACGGCATGACGTGCAGTTTCACTGGTTTAATCGAGACTTCGACCATTTCGAGGCCTTCCTGATGAGCCTGCGTTCCAGCCGAAGGAAGAATGTGCGGCGGGAGCGCCGGCGGGTGGCGGCGCAACAGGTTCAGCTCCGCCGGCGGGTCGGTGATGAGATTGATGAAGCCGCGTGGGATGCGTTTTATCGCTGCTACCGTGCGACTTTCTTGAAGCGTAGCGGACATGGTGGCTACCTGACGCGCGAGTTTTTTACCCTGTTGCGCGAGCGTCTCGCTTCCCAGCTGATGCTGACCGAGGCCACTCAGGAAGGTGAGGTGGTGGCCGGTGCCTTGTTCCTGTTCGATCGCAACACGCTCTATGGCCGCTGGTGGGGCTGTCTGGCGGAGCTGGACTGCCTTCACTTTGAGGCGTGCTTCTATCAGGGTATTGAATTCGCCATCGATCAGGGGTTGCAGCGGTTTGACCCGGGCACGCAGGGCGAGCACAAGCTGCTGCGGGGCTTCGAGCCGGTCACGACCCAGTCGCTTCATTACATCGCTGACCCACGTTTTCGCCAGGCCGTTGCGAGCTATGTGGCGGAGGAGCGGGAACATCGTCAACGCTACGGTGCCCAGGCGGCCGCCTACCTTCCCTTCCGTCGTGATCAGGACCTTACGGACCAGACCGGCGTGACGGAACGGCCAGACCGTGCCGGTCGAAATACCGACGAGTCGGCATAGAAATGAGCATGCTGCGCGGTGGCTGTCCACCAGCCGGGCACACCTGCATGGGGCAGCGGGGCCAGGTCCGCCGGGCGGCGCAGGTCACTTCCCGGCTTCCACAGTTCGGCCATCATACGGTCCAGTTCATGGGTTGCAGGCATGGCATCAGGTGTATGCAGTAACAGGCAGCGCCCGGTCATGGATTTGTAAGGCCGCTGGAGCTTTTCCAGATTCGCATGCCCTACGCAAAAGACCCGAACCTGGGGCGACCACCGTTCACCGGCTGTGCCAAAAAGCTTATGCCAGTCATGCCGTGCCAGAGCCTCCAGGGGAAACCGTTCCGGGCTCGTGACCAGCAGGCCGCACTCGTCGAAGAGGGTGAGCGCATCTCGGGTTTGTCCACGGCGGCCGGCTTCCGCGCTGGGTGGTGCCGCCAGGTGGCGCGCGTTCATGGCCGCCTTAAGCTGGGGAAACCGGGCCCAGACCAGGGCGTTACAGAGGTCGTGGAGGTTGTCCGCACGCGTTGATACGCGCCCACTGGCGGCGATCTCCTGCTCATAGGCGGGCGCGTCCGCGCTGGCCAGTTCCTGGGCGGGAACAAAGCGTATGGGAAAGCCGCTGGCGGTCTGCAGCGAAGGTGGC
>JABSSV010000203.1 GCA_013213875.1 Lysobacterales bacterium | reverse complement strand
GACTCGGCAACGGCAGCGGATAATTTTCAGAATCTGTTTGAGATGCCTGTGCTGTTCTATACGGCCATACTCCTGGCCCTCAACCTATTGCTGCAGGACCCGCTGCTGGTCGTACTGGCCTGGGCCTATGTGGCGACGCGTATCGCGCACAGCCTCGTGCATATCAGCTACAACAACGTCATGCACCGCTTCTACTGCTTCGGCTCCAGCGTGTTGATCCTGCTGATGATCTGGGTCCGTCTGGGCTGGCTTGTGCTGCTTCACTAGCGCCATGCGTTGGGCAGCGGCTTAGTCCTCAGGTCGCTCGGGCAGTTCCCAGTTCACCGGCGCTGCGCCCCGGCCCTGCAGATAGGCGTTGGCGCTGGAAAAATGCCGGCTGCCAAAGAAGCCCCGGTGGGCCGAGAGCGGCGATGGGTGAGGTGCACGAAGAATCAGATGCCGCTCGGCGTCAATGCTCGCGCCTTTTTTCTGTGCGTAGCTGCCCCAGAGCATGAACACCAGCCCGTCCCGCTCTGTTGCCAGTTTTTGAACAATGGCATCGGTGAAACGCTCCCAGCCCTGTCCTTGATGCGCAGCGGCCTGCCCCTGCTCAACCGTCAGTACCGCGTTAAGCAACAGCACACCTTGCTGCGCCCAGGCCTGAAGACAACCATGACCCGGCGCGCGCGCCGCCACATCCTCCTCCAACTCCCGATAAATATTGCGCAGGGAGGGGGGGATGGGCACACCGGCCTGCACGGAAAAGCACAAACCGTGCGCCTGACCCGGGCCGTGATAGGGGTCCTGACCCAGAATCACCACCCTGACCTGCTCAAAGGGCGTGCTATCCAGCGCATTGAAAATCAGTGGGCCCGGCGGATAAATCACGGCGCCAGCGCGCTTTCGCTGCAGCAAAAAGGTTCGCAACTGATCCATATAGGGCTGACTGAACTCCGATTGCAGGCGTTCTTTCCAGGAGCGTTCCAGCTGTAGGGGTCGTGGCTTGGACATGATAATCATTATCGTTTAGCTTGGGCTTGAATTCGCAACAAGAAACCCAAAGTAGCAAATCATCAGGTTGATCAACAGGCGACCATGGCCGTCGCCCCGCCATTAGGATTTTCCATGCCAATTTCTACCGACGTTGTCATCATCGGAGCGGGCCCCTGCGGCCTGTTTCAGGTTTTCGAACTGGGCCTGCTGGATATCAAAGCCCACCTGGTTGATTCACTGCCTCAGGTCGGCGGTCAGTGTACCGAGCTGTATCCGGACAAACCGATCTATGACATCCCTGCCCTGCCCACCGTGGGCGCGCAGGAACTGGTGGACCGGCTCATGGAACAGATCAGTCCCTTCGATGCCCAGTTTCATCTGAACCAAACCGTCACCGAGTTCGAACGTAAGGAAGACGGACGTTTCCATCTGGTTACCTCCGCCGGTACCACCTTTGATACGGCCGCTATCGTCATCGCCGCCGGACTGGGTGCGTTCCAGCCGCGGCGCCTGAAAGCGGCAGGTGCCGCCGACTGGGAAGACAAGACCATCCACTATCGCATTAAGGATCCGGAACGGCTTGATGGTAAAGACATCGTGATTCTCGGCGGCGGCGACTCGGCGTTGGACTGGGTGCTGGAAATGCATGAGCGCGTGAACTCCATGACGCTGGTTCATCGTCGCCCGGACTATCGCGCCGCGCCGGCGTCAGTCAGCAAAATGAAAGCGCTGGTAGAAGCCGGCAAAATCCGCGAACTGCAGGGTACGGTGCGTGAGGTTCTGGCCGAAGACGGGGCGTTCAAAGGCCTGCGCATCGCCGACGCGGAAGGCGTGCAGGAAGACCTGGCGGCCGACGAAGCCTACGTATTCTACGGGCTGTCACCGAATCTCGGACCGATTGCTGAGTGGGGACTGGATATCGACAAGCGTCAGCTGACGGTGGACACGGAGAAGTTCCAAACCTCCGAGCCCGGCATCTACGCCGTCGGTGATATCAACAGTTATCCCGGCAAGAAAAAGCTGATTCTCAGCGGCTTTCACGAAGCAGCACTGGCAGCCTTTGCCATCAAGCATCAGCTGAATCCGGAGAAAAAGGTGCACCTGCAATACACCACCACCAGCCCCATCATGCACCAGCGGCTGGGTGTCGAATAGCTGATCGTAGCGCTGAAAAGCTGACCAGCACCATCACAGGCGCCAGCACAGGCGCATAGCCGCAAGGAACCACCGGCGCCGCCAGCTAGCAGTTTCATGACGCCCCTGCCCGGAGCGTCATGGCTTCGGAGTTCATCCTCAAGATGCGCAATCGCATGCACGGCTGCTCGTATCCCGCGCGCCCCGCGGCTTCGGCCCGGCAGGCCGTGAATGCAGCGCGCGTCGGCCCTGCTCAACGCTGCCCTGACTGCTATGGTACCGGGT
>JABSSV010000202.1 GCA_013213875.1 Lysobacterales bacterium | reverse complement strand
GAGATGGCGACGGCATTGGTACCAGCCGGCACCGCCCCGCAGCCATCAGAAAACATGCAAACGGTAGCAACGCCCGGCATCAAGACCATCGATGGGCTGGCAGTATTGCTAGCTATTGATACCACCAAGGTGGTTAAAACGCTGTTTGTTAAGGGCAAGGAAGACGGCGCGCTGGTAGCGCTGGTGCTGCGCGGCGATCATCAGTTGAACGTCGTGAAAGCACAAAAATTGCAGGACGTCGCTGTTCCCCTGCAAATGGCAGACGAAAAACAGGTGCGCGCAGCCTGCGGTGCCAGCTTTGGGTCGCTCGGCCCGGTAGGCCTGACGATACCAATAATCGTCGACCACAGTGCGGCGCAATTAGCAGACTTCTGCTGTGGTGCCAATGAAGATGGCGCTCATTTCACTGGCGTCAATTGGGGTCGAGACTGCGCGCTGACGCAAACCGCGGACTTGCGAGAAATCGTTGCCGGCGACCCCAGCCCGGATGGTAAAGGTCACTTACAGGTCAAGCGCGGTATCGAAGTTGGCCATATCTTTCAACTGGGAACCAAATATAGCGACGCAATGAACGCCAAGGTGTTAAACCAAAACGGCAAGAATGTTGCCGTTTCAATGGGTTGCTATGGCATCGGTGTCAGGCGGATTGTGGCCGCCGCCATTGAACAGAACCACGATGAGCGCGGTATCAGCTGGCCCGAGCCCCTGGCGCCGTTTGAGCTTGCACTGCTGCCCATGAATGCGAAGAAATCACCACGCGTAAAGGAACTGGCCGATCAGCTCTACGCAGAGCTGAGCGCGGCCGGGGTCGATGTGCTCTATGACGACCGCGGGCTGCGCCCGGGCGTCATGTTCAACGATATGGAACTGATCGGCATCCCCCATCGACTGGTGATCGGTGAACGCGGCATTGACGAAGGCCGGCTGGAATACCGTCGCCGCTCGGCGGACAGCAATGAAGACCTGCCGCTGGATGACGTGCTGCCAGCCCTGCTGGCCAAGCTCGGCCGCGCCTGAAACGCTTTAGTCTGGCGCCGACTCCGGCGCCACCGGCACCATACGCACGTCCCGTTGCGGATAGGGAATCACGATGCCCTCGGCGCGGAAACGCTTGTGGATGTTGAGTAGAAGCTCATGCGTCACGCGGCCGCGATGAACCGGCTTGGAAATCCAACCCAGCATTTCAAAATCCAGTGCCGAGTCGGAAAAACGACGGCAACGAACCCGTGGCGCGGGATAGTCCAGGATATCCGGGTGCTGGCGGGCCACATCGTTCAACACTTCCGTCACGTGTTCTCCATCGGACTGGTAGGACACGGAGACCGGTATGCGAATGCGGTACTTCTCCCAGGGCCCACCGCTCTCGTTAATGATTTTGGCGTTGGCGATGACCGCATTCGGCACCGTCACCTCCACGTCATCGCGGGTTAGCAGACGTGTAGAACGCAAACCCACATCCGTCACCTCACCGCGCTCGCCCGAATCGAGCACGATGTAATCGCCCAAGCGGTAAGGGGCATCAGCAACAATAAAGACGCCGGAAAAGAGGTTGGCCAGCGTATCGCGCGCAGCGAAACCAACGGCGATACCGATGACCCCGGCGGACGCCAGCCAGGCCGTGGGATCAATGCCCCAGATGGCCAATAGCAGATAGCCTGCCATGGCCACCAGTATGATCTTCGAGGTCATCTCGAACATGGGCAGCGTGCGGGCCTGCACCAGACCGGCTTCGGTCTTGCGACTGGCCAGAATTTTCAACAGCACATCAGCTGCCTGCTGAGCTGCCCGCAGCAGTGACAGCAGCATGATGGTGGCCAGCACACTAACCGTCACCGCCCGCAGACCGGGGGGCATGCGCACGATGGCAGTGACCAGAAACAGGGAGCTGACCACTGGCAGGGTCATGGCCGGTCGACGGGCGATGGTCAGCAGGTGGTCATCCAGAGAACTGTGCGTACGCGAGGCCAGCCGCAGTCCGATTTGCGAGAGCACGGTTTGGAAGAGTTTGCCCACGGCCCAGCCGATAGAAACCACCACAGCCAATAGCAAGGGCGGAAAGCTGGCCAACCAGTCCAACGGCGCCTGCAACTGGGCCGGCAGGGAATCGTAGAATAGCGTGTCGAGCATAAGGCTCGCTTCGTTTTCCGCTGCCACCACCTCAGATGCCAGGTCATTCGCACCCTCTGCTGCTGGTGTGGTTTCCTCAGCCGGGCTGGCGGCTGCCGGGGCCGTGCTCTGGGGTTCTGGTTCCTGCATGG
>JABSSV010000201.1 GCA_013213875.1 Lysobacterales bacterium | reverse complement strand
GGTCCTGCATGTGCTGCAAGCGCCGCTGGATGGCAGCTTCAGCGACTGGGGCCGTGCCTTGAGCAGCAGGGAGGCCGCGCAGGTGCAGGCCCTGCTGGAAAAACGCATCAGCAGCCGCCAACCGCTGGCCTATCTGCTAGGCGAAGCGTGGTTTTGTGGTCTGCCATTCCGTGTCAGTGCCGATGTGCTGGTGCCCCGGTCGCCCTTTGCGGAGCTGATTCAGAACCGTTTGCAGCCCTGGCTGGGGTCCGCCCGGCCGCAGCGCGCACTGGATCTGTGCTGCGGCAGCGGCTGCATCGGTATTGCGCTGGCTCTGGCCTTTCCGGAGTTGCAGGTGGATCTCGCGGATATCAGCCTCCCGGCGCTTGACATCGCCCGGGAAAACGTCACGATGCATGGGTGTGCAGCGCGGGTCAGCCCAAGACAGTCTGACGGCTTTGAAGCCCTGGCGCCCGGGGGCTATGACCTGATTCTTTCGAATCCGCCCTACGTGCCCAGGGGTGCCCTGGCCACGCTGCCAGCCGAGTATCAGGCGGAGCCGGCGCTGGGGTTGGCCTCCGGCGAAGATGGTTTGGATTTGCCCCTGCGACTGCTCCGGGATGCACCGGATTTTATGCAGCCTGAGGCGCTGCTGTTCATGGAAGTGGGGGAGAGTGAACAGCGGCTGGATGCCGCTCTGGCCGGTGTGCCGCTTACCTGGCTGGCCTTTGCAGAGGGTGGAAGCGGCGTGTTCATGGTAGAACGGGAAACACTGATGGCAGCGCGGCCGCTGATCGCCGCCGCCCTGGAGCAGAGAAATCATGTCGGATAACAGTTTTGGGCGTTTGCTACGCCTCACCACCTGGGGGGAAAGCCACGGGCCGGCCATCGGCTGCGTGCTGGACGGTTGCCCACCGGGTCTTGCCATCAGTGAAGAGGAAATTCGTGAGCAGCTGCTGCGGCGCGCCACCGGTCGTTCCCGGCATACCTCCCAGCGGCGGGAAAAAGACGAAGTGCGTATTCTGTCGGGCGTGTTTGAAGGGCAAACTACCGGTACGCCCA
This sequence comes from Lysobacterales bacterium, assembly GCA_013213875.1. Lineage (GTDB taxonomy): Bacteria > Pseudomonadota > Gammaproteobacteria > Xanthomonadales > SZUA-36 > Marinihelvus. Next base: position 1,369 of record JABSSV010000201.1, on the reverse strand, counting down.
TCTCTCTGTTTATCGAGAATACGGACGCGCGTTCGCGGGATTACCAGAATATTGCGCGGCAGTATCGTCCCGGCCATGCGGATTTTACCTATGACGCCAAATACGGCGTTCGTGATTATCGTGGCGGCGGCCGTTCATCGGCGCGGGAAACCACCATGCGGGTGGCCGCCGGGACCATTGCGCGCAAATGGCTGGCGCAACAGTACGGCATCGAGATTCAGGGCTGGCTGGCCCAGCTGGGGCCCATCCGCACGGATGAGGTGAAGGACTGGTCTGTGGTGGATGAAAATCCGTTCTTCTCCCCCCATGCCGCCATCGTGCCTGAGCTGGAGGCCTTTATGGATGCACTGCGTAAATCCGGCGATTCGGTCGGTGCGCGGGTTAACTGTCTGGCGCGCAACGTGCCCGCGGGCTGGGGCGAACCGGTCTATGGCAAATTGGACGCGGATTTGGCCGCGGCCATGATGAGTATCAACGCCACCAAGGGCGTGGAAATTGGCGCCGGTTTTGATGCGGTGGCCCAGCCGGGTACGGAGCATCGCGACATCCTGACCCGAGAAGGTTTCCAGAGTAACCACGCCGGCGGCGTGCTGGGCGGCATCTCCAGCGGTCAGGACGTGGTGGTCTCCACGGCGTTCAAGCCGACTTCCAGCCTGCGCATTCCCTGCACCTCGCTAGATGCAGACGGTAAGGAAGTGGAGGTGGTGACCAAGGGCCGCCATGACCCCTGCGTGGGCATTCGCGCGACCCCTATCGTGGAGGCCATGATGGCGTTAACACTCATGGATCACGCATTGAGACATCGAGGACAGATCGGTACATGAGTAAGCGGCAAGACATGAATGAGAAGCCCGTTATCGCGGTGGTGGGTGCCACCGGTGCGGTGGGCGAGACCATGCTGGATATTCTGCATGAGCGTATCGGTAAGGAAGCACGCGTGCACGCCCTGGCCAGCGCAGGTTCTCTGGGTAAAACCGTCACCTACGGGCGTCGGGAGCTGGATGTGGAGGTGCTGGACGATTTTGATTTCACCGGCGTGGACTATGCGCTGTTCTCAGCCGGTGGCAGCGTAAGTGCGGCGCATGCGCCCCGGGCTTGTGCGGCCGGCGCCATCGTTATCGATAATACGTCCCAGTTTCGCTACGACGACGCCGTTCCGCTGGTGGTGCCGGAGGTGAATGGGCATCAGTTAGATGCGCTGGGCCCCGGCGCGCTGATTGCCAATCCCAATTGTTCCACCATTCAGATGGTGGTTGCGCTGGCGCCCATCCACACGGCGGTGGGTATTGAACGCATCAATGTGGCGACCTATCAGTCCGTATCCGGAGCAGGGCGCAAGGGCATGGAGGAACTGGCGCGCCAGACCGCC
>JABSSV010000200.1 GCA_013213875.1 Lysobacterales bacterium | reverse complement strand
GCCCTGCATGTAGGCGTCTTTGGGCTGGCCATCCCGGTCCACGCCCATATCACCGATTATCACGCCGCCCACGGCGCCCTCTTGCGTGTAGTGGATTGCAGACGCTGCGTAGCCCGGAAAGATGTCAACGCCGGCCGCTTCCGCTTTGTCGGCCAGCCAGCGGCAGGTTGCGCCCAGGGAGACAATCACGTTGCCGTGGTTGTTCTGCTGCGGTGGCGTCGGTAATTTGGTGCCGCCATCCGCAGTCAGATACCAGAGTTCATCATCGCTGACGTCGACGCACACGGGCGGCGGATCTTCGCGCCAGCCAGGGAGTAATTCATCCAGCGCAGCCGGTTCGATCACGGCGCCGGAGAGGATGTGCGCGCCCACTTCCGAGGCCTTTTCGATTACCGCCACCATGAGCGCATCATCGAGCTGCTTCAGCCGTAGCGCGCAGGCCAGACCGGCCGGGCCGGCACCGACCACGACCACGTCGTATTCCATGATTTCTCTGTCACTTTCTGGAAGGCTCATCGGCGGCGTTCTGCTGATGCAAGGCGGCCCATTATTATAGACCTTTTACGGGCCTATTCCCATGCCACGCTGCGGGTCCATGCGCTGCCCCTTGTCGGCCGATAAAACTGCTGTTCAGGCGCCGGGTGTCCGTGGCCCGCTTCGTTCCGGATCAAGCCTCCTGCCAGCCTCCCGGCGGCACTGGCAGCGCCCGCGGAAACCGGGCGGGCGAAGCGCTTTCTCCCATCAGGAAGGTGCCCAGCGCTCGCAATTCGCCCCCGAATTGTGGCACCCTGCTGCCCTGAGAATCAGATCCGCCCGGTGCATGAAACCAGGTGGCTTATGCAGAAAACACCGGCCAGATACCGGGGGAGCGTACCAAGTGAACATGCTGGATTATTTTACGGGTTGGGATGACGTGGTGGAATTTCCCAAGCAGACGCAGGTCTTTTCGGAGTTGGAGTCCGCGGACTACATGTACGTCATTCTTGCCGGTGAGGTTGAAGTAACGCTGCGCGGTGAGCCGCTGGGCGCTGAGCTCGAAGGGGGTGTGATTGGCGAAATGGCCATGCTGAACGATGCGCGCCGTTCCGCTACCGCGACCACCCTGACCCCGGTGCGAGCCGCGCGCGTGAACCGCGATCAGTTCCGGGACATCATCGTTGATAACCCGGACTTCGCTCTGCATCTGATGCAGGTCATGGCCAATCGCTTGCGCGTTGCCGATCAGGTGATCGCGGGCTAGCGTACTCCAACCGGCGTGCTGCAGGACGTCGGGCGCCGGCCCTTACCCGGGGTGGCGCAAACGCTGCCACCGCGAACCGCGCCGCGTATAACCCTGCGAATCCAGGGCGGTGTGGCCAATGGGTGCCGCTGAGCGCAGCACCACAGCGATTCCTTCCACTGAATTATGAACCAACCCATACGCAAGTCCGTAGCCGTCTCGCCGGCGCCCACGCTCAGCGTGGCGCCCATGATGGACTGGACCGATCGCCATTGCCGCTATTTCCATCGGCTGCTGGCGCCCAATGCCCTGCTCTACACGGAAATGGTGACCACCGGCGCGATTTTGCATGGCGACAAGCCGCGGCACCTGAATTTCAGCGACGAAGAACACCCGCTGGCCCTGCAATTGGGTGGTTCTGATCCGGACGATCTGGCCGCCTGCGCGCGCATCGCCGAGCAGTGGGGTTATGACGAGGTCAATCTGAACGTAGGCTGCCCCTCGGATCGCGTGCAGCGCGGTCGCTTTGGCGCTTGTCTCATGAAAGAGCCGCAGCTTGTGCGGGACTGTGTGGCGGCCATGCGGGACGCCGTGGCGCTGCCCATCACGGTCAAGTGCCGTCTCGGTGTCGATGAGCTCTATCACTATGAGTACTTTCGTGACTTTGTGCTGACCGTCATGGGTGAGGGGCCCGGCACGCTGATCGCCCATGCCCGGCGCGCCTATTTGCAGGGTCTGAGTCCGAAAGAAAACCGCGACATACCGCCGCTGGATCACGACTGGGTTTACCGACTAAAGGCCGAGTTGCCAGCGCTGACCGTGGTGATCAACGGCGGTGTGCAAACGCTGGCGCAGGTGCAGGCACACAGGCAACAGGTAGATGGCGTGATGATCGGTCGTGCTGCCTACCATGATCCCTGGCTACTGGCGCAGTGCCAGAACCAGCTCTGGGGTGCGGGCGCGCCAGGCGATCGAGCCGCGGTGGTTGCGCCACTGAGCGAGTATCTGCAGGCGCAGGTGGCTCAGGGCGTGCCCATCAAGCGCGTCACCCGTCATGTGCTGGGTCTGTTTCAGGGTCAGCCGGGGGCCCGCATCTGGCGCCGCTATCTCAGTGAGAACGCGCACCGGGATGACCACAATGCGGATATCCTGCAGGAGGCGATGCAGGCCATGGGCCCAAGGCACGGCGATTGAAGTGATCACGGCAGATCCGCAACAATTTCTGGCGGCCTGGTCAAAACTGCCGGAGCGACCTCAGCAGGCCTGCGCGCGGGGCGTCATGATGGTCTTGCCGGAGCAGTTTTCTGTCGATCCGGAATCGGCGCTGGACAATCGTTATCTACAGCTCGAGCAGGCGGCTGATCCCGATCTTGCGCTGCGCCAGGCGCAGAGGCTGGCCGCCGCGGTGGAAGCGGTTGGGGTGCCGGTCACCTGTTTCCCGGGCCGGGCGGATCAGCGGGATGGCCTGTTCCCCAACAATGTTTTTGCCACCGCACCGGGCCGCTGCGTGGTGGGGCGCATGTTGCACCCGGGGCGTCGGCCGGAGGCCGCGCGAGGGGATATCCGTCGCTGGCTCGAGGCCCAGGGCTACCGCTTGCATGATCTGTCCACTGGCACTGCGGTGACCGAACTGACCGGGCCGCTGGTGATTGACCGGGCCCGGCAGGCGGCTTTTTGTGGCATGAGCCAGCGCATGGACGGTGCCGGTCTGACGGCGACCCATGCGGCGCTGGGCCTGGAACTCACCTTCCGCTTTGCGCTCAGTCCGGGCGAATATCACACGAATGTGGTGCTGTCCGTGCTCGCGGGACAGGCCTGCGTAGCGGTGCCGGATGCCTTTCCCGACCCCGCGGTGCTGCGCCTGCTAGAAGCGGCCTATCCGCAGCGTTGCCTGTCCCTGGATCTGGCAGAGAAAGACGCTTTTGCGGGCAATTGCATCGCCCTGACGCCGCATGATCTGTTCCTCAGTGAGCGCGCTGCAGACCATTTACGGCCGACATCCCGGCAACGACTGGAAGCCTGGGGCTTTCGTCTCCACGCCGTGGATCTGTCTGAGCCTGAGCGGGCGGGTGGCAGCCTGCGCTGCATGCTGGCGGAGCTGTTCTGACTGGCGCCAGGCCCGCCACTCGGAGTGACTGCTAGCTCTTCCTGCTGGGGCTGTTCCTGCGCTTTTGCGGCCGCTTTGGCGTGGCCTTGCGGGGTTTCTTTTTGGCTTTCTTGCCGCCGTTGCTGCGCCGGTCGTCTGGTTCCCTATCCGGTGCCTCGCCCTGCCGCGTGATGCGCAGCTTCTGGCCCGCGACCCGCACTTTCTTGAGATCCTGGAAAATATTATTGGGCATGCCGCCGGGCATATCCACCAGGCTGTGGTCGTAGCGGATATCAATGTGACCGATATATCGCCCCTCAAGGCCAGCCTCGTTGCTGATCGCGCCGACAATGTTTCCGGGTTTGACACCGTGCCGCTTGCCCACTTCGATGCGGTAGGTTTCGCTGCCTTCGCCCGCCACGGCGCGCGGCCGACTGCGCTTTTGCTGCCGTTTATCCTGCGCCCCCGTGCCGGGCTTCCTGACCGGTTTGTCCGGCGGCAGCAAAAGATCCGTATCGCCCAGGGAGGCCTTGGCCAGAGCAGCGGCAAGATCCAGCGGCGGCACATTATGCTCAGCCTGATACTGCTCCAGCAGGCTGCGCATGAAATCCAGCTCGCCGCGACCGAGCATATCGGTGATGGATTGCTTGAAGCTGGCAATGCGCTTGTTGTTGATCAGCTCGGTGGAGGGCAACTCCAGCGCTTCGATTTCCTGGCGCGTGGCCCGCTCTATGGCGCGCAGCATGCGTCGCTCACGCGGCGCAACGAACAGAAT
>JABSSV010000020.1 GCA_013213875.1 Lysobacterales bacterium | reverse complement strand
GGGACGTTAACACGGCACTTAAGAACGTTGCGTCAATGCCACAACCTGAAATGCAGGACTATTGCGCAACGCGCTCAGCGATCGCAGCGCCCATGCTCGCCGTCGTTCCAGAACCACCCACATCTGGCGTGGTGCGGTCGCGCGCCGCCAGCGTTTCCCGGATGGCGCGACGCAGGCGCACCGCCCGATCTTCCATACCCAGATGGGACAGCATTTGCGCGGCCGCCAGCATCAGTGCCACCGGGTTGGCAATGCCCTGGCCGGCAATGTCCGGAGCCGAACCGTGTACGGCCTCGAACATGGCCGCACCCTGGCCGATATTGGCGCCGGGCGCGAGACCCAATCCACCCACCAGTCCGGCGCAAAGATCGGAAATGATGTCACCAAACAAATTGGTGGTAACGATCACATCGAACTCCCAGGGATTCATGACCAGCTTCATGCAGGTGGCGTCAACGATCATCTCACTGCTTTCGATATGCGGATAGTCGGCCGCCACCTCACGCGCCACGTCAAGAAACATGCCGGATACCATCTTCAGGATATTGGCCTTGTGCACGATGGTGACCTTCTTACGCCCCTCGCGCTGCGCCAACTCAAAGGCGTAGCGCGTGATGCGCTCGCAGCCGGCCCGCGTGACCACCATCTTGGACTCCGCCGTCTGTCCGTCCTCACTGATAAGCGCGTCAGCCGCCAGGTAGGCACCCTGCGTGTTCTCGCGCACGGTAATGATATCGATGTTCTCGTAATGCGACTTGGTACCGGGCAGGGACACCACCGGGCGCACGTTGGCATACAGGTCGAACTCTTTGCGCAGCGACACGTTTATGGATCGAAAGCCGCGACCCACGGGCGTGGTCAGCGGGCCTTTCAGGCAGATCCGATTGCGCGCTATGGATTCCAGGGTTGCATCGGGGGTCAGGGAACCGCTGCGCTCGAGAGCGACCAGACCGGCATCGGCCTGCTCGTAGCTCAGATCCACATCAAGTGCGTCCAGTACCCGCAGCGTTGCGTCCATGATTTCCGGCCCGATTCCATCGCCGGGAATCACCGTAATGGGAGTTGCCATTGCCTGTCTCCTAGGGTGCCGGCTGCAACCGGCTTAAGAAAGCCCGCCATTATAGCGCACCAGCCCGACCGGGCGGCGGGTCAGTTGACCATCGTCGGACCGGCCCCGGCCGTTCAGATGCAGCTCACCGGCCGGGGCAGACCCGCATAGCGACAGGCCTGCTTGGCCGGGCCCTCGGGAAACAGGCGATAGAGCTCGCGACGGCTCAGGGCCTCCTGCTGCAGACGCGCACGCGCCAGTTTCAGCAGCGCCCGCATGGGCGGCGCGATTTCATATTGCTCATAATGGCTGCGCAACAGTTCAATAATGGCCCAGTGATCGGCTGCCAGAGTGATACCGTCCAGAGACGCCCAGTGCCGGGCCACCTCCGGTGTCCAGGTGTGCCAATCCTGCAGATAACCCTCTTCATCCAGTGCCAGCTCCGTGCCGTCCGGAAGCTGCAGCAAGGCTGGCGTTCCCGTGTCCTTCATAGCCAGCTCAGCACCTGCTCATGGCGAGCCACCAGTGCCACCCATGCATCATCGGTAAGACTGTGCACGCCCTCCGGCACCGGCAGGCCACGCGCGGCGCAGTCCGCCTGAAGGCAGGCCAACTGGATATGCTCAGGCCAGCGATGCCCGCCCTGCAGCAACAGCACACCCTGATCGGCGAGCAGGAGCCAGTCGCCCGGCAGCAACTCCGGAAAACAGGCTTCCCGGGCGGAGGGATGGGTCAACAGATGCAGTCGTGGCGTGCTCATCAACACACCAGCAGGCGCGTGCAGCGCTGTTGGGCTAACTGCCAATCCGCCGGCGGCAGAGCAGTCGGTTCCAGCCACCAGCATGAGGACGCCGGCACGGGCTGGTCCGCGCGGCGATAAAAGGCCGCTGTCGTCAAATCCGGCAGGCTGGCCCAGGCCTTTTGACCCGGCGGCAGCATAGCGGCGGTCGGATCACGCTCATGCAGCAATTGCCAAAGCCCGTCGCCGATAAAGAACAGACTCAGGGGGCGATCCAGAACCGCCGCAGCCAGGGCCAGGTCGAGCGCCTCCCGGCCACTGCGCTCGGCCCAGGGCGCGCTGCATACCAGCAGCCCGAGCGTTGTGCCGGCGCTGCTCACAAACACACGCAGCGATCGGCTTGCGCCTCACGCGTAAAAAACTCGGCCAAACCGGCTTCGCGCCAGGGCGCGTCGGGTACCGCCGCTGCGGGCAGTCGACGCTGCGCCGACGCGGAGCACAGAAGCAGGGGAAAATTGCCCTGCTCCGCCAGCTCCACATAGGCGCGGCTCAGGTCCACCGTGCCGCGGTCCGTCTGGCGACCTGACAAGGCGTGATAGACACCATCTTCTCGAAAGAAAACCGCCTCCACCTCGTGGCCGGCAGCCACGGTCGCGCGCAGCAGGCGAAGGGCCAGCATGGAGCGGGATTGACCCCAGGGACTGGCGCTGACCATAAGCATGAGTTTCACGTAGACTGGTTTCCTTAGTACGGCGAACCGGCGGCAGATCCGGTTGTCATAGAAAGTCTTATGGAATCCCAGCGCATGGTCAAGACAACAGTTCGCCTCATGGTCCGGAGCCTGCTGGCTACAGCGCTGTTGCACAGCGCCGGGCCGGCGCTTGCACAGGATTCAACGCTGGGCCGGCAAGACCAGCGTATTGCCCTGCCAGACCTGGGCAATTCCGCCCGCCATGTGCTGTCCGAGGGTGAGAAGGAAGAGTATGCGCGCGCCATGCTGATGCAGATGCGCGCCTATGAAGTCATGGTGGAAGACCCGCTGATCGCCGACTATTTTGCCGACATGGGCTATCAACTGGTGGCCCACAGCGACCAGCCTGAGCAGCACTTTCACTTTGTCGTGCTGGACGAGAAGCGGGTCAATGCATTCGCGGCACCGGGCGGCGTGGTAGCCCTGCACAGCGGGCTGATTCTCGCCGCGGAAGACGAACACGAAGTCGCCGGCGTGCTGGCCCATGAAATTGCGCACATCACCCAATTGCATATGTTCCGCGCTCTGGAAAACACCCAGAACATGACCATTCCCATCGCCCTGGGCATGCTGGCCCTGGTACTGGCTGGTGGCGGCGGCGGCGAGGCCATTAGCGGCGCCCTGGCGGGCGGAGCCGCGCTGCAACAGCAGGCCTGGATCAACTTTACCCGCGCCAACGAAGCCGAAGCGGATCGCATTGGCATCGTCACGCTGACACAGGCTGGCTATGACCCCATGGGTATGGCTGAATTCTTCGAGCGTTTGAACCGGATCAACCGTCCCAGTGGCGAAGCGCCGCCGGAATTCCTCCGTACCCACCCGGTCACCACCAGTCGCATCGCCGAAGCCAAGGCCCGCGCGGCCAACATGGAACGACCGGAGACGCGTGACGGACTGAATTTCTATCTGGCCCAGGCCCGGCTCCGGGCGCTTTATGAAAAGGAAGCCGGGCCCGCCATCTACTGGTTCCGGGACGCACTGGAAGACCCCGCTACGCCGTCTCAGATCGAGGCCCATCAGTATGGTCTGAGTATCGCGCTCCAGCGCGACCGCCAGTATGCAGAGGCTGAACAGCTGCTGGAACGACTGTTGGCACAGCGCCCCAATCACCTGCCCTTCCTGCTACAGAAAGCCAGCCTTGATTTGGCAAAGGGCCAGTCCGAGCAGGCGCTGGCGTCGCTGGCCGAGCTTCACCGCGGCTTTCCGGGCAACCACGCGATTGCCACGCAGTACAGCGAGGCCCTGCTCCTTGACGACGATCCGGACCAGGCGCGCATCGCAGCCACCATTCTGCGCGAGCAACTTCAGCGACGGGATGACGAGCCGCGTTTATATCGCCTGCTGGCACGCGCTTCGGCCCTGTCCGGCGATGATTTCAACGCTTCGCTGGCGCTGGCCGAGTACTACTTTCGCAGCGGTGAGGTGACCGAGGCCCTCCAGCAGCTGGACATGGTGATCGCGCGCCAGGATCTTAGCTATTACCAGCGTTCCAGCACCGACGCGCGACTGGAGGAAATGCGCGTTATTGCCAGCCAATTCGACCACTCTGAAGCAGACTGATTGATGAAATATCGCGCCCCAGCGCGTCGTTCAACGTCTCAATCGCGGCCTGTCATGATACTGTAACAGCCACTCATATACTCTAAAGCGGTAGCAAACCTAGGCAATAGAAGACGCATGAACACGAGCCAAGCGGAAGTGCTGGTTGTGGACGATGAGGCGGCGATCCGAGAGATGATTCAATTCGCTCTTCGGCGCGCAGGCATGACTGTGACGGGGGCGGGCAACGCACAGTCGGCTCTGGCCTCGATCAGCGACCGCAAACCGGACATTATCCTTATGGATTGGATGATGCCCGGCGTTAGCGGTTTGGAACTTACGCGAAGATTGCGGCGCGAGCCGGTGACCGCCGACATCCCCATCGTCATGTTAACGGCGAAGGTCACCGAAGATGATAAGGTGGCGGGGTTGGAAGCTGGCACCGATGATTATTTGGTAAAGCCATTCTCGCCCCGCGAGCTGATCGCACGCATAAATGCGGTACTGAGGCGCACCAGCCCGGCGGACGATGAAGGTCAGATCGCAGCGGGCGACTTGATCATGGACACCATTTCTAGGCGCGTTATGGCAGGGGGGCAGGATGTGCATATGGGCCCCACCGAGTATCGGCTTCTCGAGTTTTTCATGAGCAATCAGGGTCGAGCATACAGCCGCTCTCAACTGCTCGATCATGTCTGGGGCACCAATGCCTACCTTGAAGAGCGAACTGTTGATGTTCACATCCGCCGGCTACGTAAAGCGCTACAGCCCTCGAAGACAGACGGTTACGTACAGACCGTCCGAGGTCACGGATATCGGTTTCTGGTCGAGGCTTGAGCTCCCATGATCGGCCGCTCCTGGAGGCGCCACGGCATACGTCTCTTTGCCGCTCTGGCACTGCTCATGCTGGCCGGGTGGCTCATGGGACACACGGGGGTTGTCTTGCTAGTAGGCCTGAGCGGCTACCTGGTGTGGCAGCTGTTCAACATCGGCCGGCTTGATCAGTGGCTTTCTGATGAACAGAGGAGCCCACCCGAGAGTCTAGGAATCTGGGCCGATATCTTTGACCAAATTCACACGCTGGAGAAGCTTAACCAGAGGCAGCTTGAGCAAAACCGGAAAATTATTAGGGAGTTCCGGAGCATGACCGATGCATTACCCGATGCAACGCTGGTACTAGACGAGCAAGACGCGATCACCTGGTTCAACGAAGCGGCCAGAAAATTGCTCGCGCTGAAAAACCCAGAGGATCTGGGGCAGCCGGTCACCAACCTACTGCGTGACCCCGACCTCGCCGACTGGATCAGTGCGGCAAGCCAGCTTGAGAGCCGCTTTGAAATGTCCAGCCCATTGGACGTGAACGTTCGCCTATCGGTCAGCGCTTTGCGACATCGCGAGGACCAACGGCTATTAATCCTGCGGGACGTTACTGATCTTCACAATCTGGAGCAGGTGCGACGCGACTTTGTGGCCAACGTGTCACACGAACTGCGCACACCCCTTACCGTATTGACCGGTTATCTGGAATCGCTCCGCGGCTATGACGATGTGGAACTGACGCCTGCCATCGAACGGATGCAGGATCAGGCGATGCAGATGCAAGCGCTACTTACCGATCTGTTGGAACTTTCGCGTTTACAAGAAAGCACTCAAAGCCCCCTGGACGAACCCATCGACGTGTGCGCCATGCTGTTACAACTGCGCGAACAGGCCGAAGAAATCAGCCGTGGGCGCCACAGCATTCAAATCGATTGCGAGCGGGGCCTGCAGCTGCTGGGCAACCGCAAGGATATCGAGAGCGCATTCCGGAATCTGCTGAGCAATGCGGTTAAATACACCCCGGCACCGGGCAACATCCATATTACCTGGCGACGTGAACCGGACGCGCTGGTGCTTCGCGTCAGTGATACCGGCCTGGGCATACCCAGCCGTTCCATCCCTCGCCTGACGGAGCGCTTTTATCGGGTCGGATCTGACCGGGCGCGCCAACGTGGAGGCACAGGCCTGGGGCTGGCTATCGTCAAGCATGCGCTGAACAGCCACGACGCCCGACTGGAGGTGGAATCGACGCTCGGTGAAGGCAGCACCTTCAGCTGTATTTTTCCGCTGACGCGGGAGGTATCAAGCCAAGCCTGAACGCAGCGATACCCGCTAACGCCGACTCAGGAATCCGCAAGCTTGCACAAGCCCTAGTTGCCTAAAATGGTGCCATGAAAAACGACCACGCCACAGAATCAGAAGCCACCTATGCCGCCGTGGACCTGGGCAGCAATAGTTTTCACCTGGTGGTGGCCCGACGCGAACACGGTGAACTGCGCTTTATCGACCGCATTCGCGAAATGGTCCGACTGGCTGGGGGGCTGGATGCGTCTGGCCGGCTCGANCCGGANGTGCAAAGTCGCGCTCTCGAGTGCCTGGCGCGCTTTGGTCANCGCCTGCGGGGTATCCCGAACATCAACATACGGGCCGTAGGCACTCAGAGCCTCCGCCGCATGCGCNACTCGAACGCCTTCCTGATGATTGCTGAAACTGCCTTGGGGTGCCCGGTCGACATCATCGGCGGCCGTGAGGAGGCTCGCCTGGTCTATCTTGGCGTCTCCCAGGGCGTCGCTGGCCATGACGAACAGCGCCTCGTCATTGACATCGGCGGCGGCTCAACCGAATTGGTTATCGGCGCCGGGCTGGAATCGCTAGAAATGGAAAGCCTGCAAGTCGGTTGCGTTTCCAGCACCCAATGGTATTTCGACGATGGCCGAATCAGCCCAGAACGATTCATGCGCGCCCAGCAGGCGGCCATGGCCGAGATGCAGGAACTGCAGGCGCGCTATCGCCGACGCGGCTGGCAAACAGCGATCGGCTCCTCCGGCACGATTCGGGCGGCCGCGCGCATCTGCGTTGAGCGGGGCTACGCGGAAGAGCAGCTGACAAGAGCCGCCTTGGACCGTTTGATCGATGACGCGCTGCAATTCGAGAGCATCGACACCTTAACACTACCCGGGCTCTCCAAGCGCCGTCATGCGGTATTTATCGGTGGTCTGGCGGTCCTAAAAGCTTGCTTCGAGGCGCTGGCCATTGACCAGCTGCAGATTTCACCTTACGCCTTGCGCGAGGGTGTACTGCATGACTTGCTGGGTCGCCAGGAACATCGGGATCCCCGGGGCAAAACCGTACGCGCATTCATGGCGCGCTACGGTGTCAGCGTGGCCCAGGCCGAGCGCGTACGCACGCTGGCCACCCGCGTTCTGGCCCAGTTGACGCCGCCCGGACCGCGTCAGAACATGCTGTCCGAACTGCTGGCCTGGGCTGCTGATTTACATGAAACGGGGCTCGGCATCTCGCACAGCCATTACCAGCGTCATTCAGGCTACCTGGTACGGGAGTCGGACATGGCAGGCTTCTCCCAGCAGGAGCAGCTTTTTCTGGCCAATCTCGTTCGCTATCATCGCCGCGAACTGCCCGAGAGCTTTGCCGAAGAACTACCGCCGCGGCTACATGAACCACTCCGGCTTTGCCTCTTCGCTCTGCGCCTGGCCTGCATCTTGTGCCGAACTCGCGATGATCGCGCCTTGCCTGAGATTCACCTGCAACGAGAGGAGCAGGTTGTGCAACTCAGGCTGGACGCAAGCTGGGTCATGAGCCACCCGCTAACCATTACCGATCTTGAACAGGAACAAAAACAACTGCGCGCTGCGGGCTTGCATCTTGATCTGGCGCTGCACATGGCGGGAGCCACGGTTGCGCCAGAACGGCAACTGACCCATGACTGAGTTTCTTCCCAGCGCCAGCGCACAGCGCCTTCGACAGCGGGCCCAACTGCTTGCCGGCGTGCGCGATTTCTTTGCGCAACGCGACGTGCTGGAGGTGGAAACACCGATCCTGTCCCGCTTTGGCAACTCGGATCCCGGTATGGAGCAGCTCCAGGCCTGCGATGGCCGCTACCTGCGTACATCACCGGAATACGCCATGAAGCGCCTGCTGGCGGCGGGCATCGGTGACTGCTATGAACTGGGGCGGGTCTTTCGGGCCGGTGAATCGGGGCGCCATCACAATCCCGAATTTACCCTGCTCGAGTGGTATCGCAATGGCTGGGGCTACGCGCAGCTCATGGATGAGGTGGCGGCGCTGATTGGCACCCTTGGGGAAATGTTTGGCCAGCGCTATTGCGTTCACCATGTGTGCTGGCAGGAGTGGATCCAGCAACACAGTGGGCTGGACCCGCTCGGCGCTTCCCTTGAGCAGATGGCCGCGCGCATTGAGGAAAGCGGCCTCGTGGTACCGGCTATTGAGGCACTGGATCGGGATGGCTGGCTGGATCTGTTGATCAGTAGCTGCGTGCAGCCGGCCCTGCCCAAAGGACAGCTCACACTGGTATCACTCTACCCGGCTTCCCAAGCGGCTCTGGCGCGAATACACGCGCCGGACCCGCGCTTTGCGGAGCGCTTCGAGGCCTTTCTCGGCCCCCTGGAACTGGCCAATGGCTATGGTGAGCTGACCGACGCCGGCGAACAAAGGTCCCGCTTTGAAACGGAGAACGCGAAACGCCGCGCCGCGGGGCGCGCAGTGGTGCCGCTGGACGAAACCCTGCTGGCGGCACTGGAGGCAGGCATGCCGGCCTGCTCTGGCGTGGCACTGGGTATAGACCGCCTGCTCATGGCGCTGACTGATGAACCGGCTCTGGACGCTGTGCTGGCCTTCCCACAGGCCCGAGCCTGATCCCGCCTGTCTTAAAAACTCCACCCCACCGAGGTGGTAAGACCCCAGTCCGTTTGTTCCGCGGTTACGTCGATCGGGTCGCTGTCATAGGCAAGATAAAACTCCATGGACCAGAACAGGTCCTCAATCAATTCAAGCTTGAAAGTAGAGCGGAGGTCCGAACGGATACGACCGCTTTCCGTGAGACTGGGGTAGACCGACAGCGTCGTATCAACTGAGCGCTCCGGCGAGGCAAACATAAAGTGTCGGTAGCGCGCGGTGGCCTGCATCTCAACGCTGCTGTTACGCTCCCCGTCCACCGGACGTTCCTCGGTAGCGATGGCGCCGAGCGCCACCCGGAACCAGGTCTGATTGGTTTTACGCAGATAGGTGCCATAGGTCGCACCGCCAAAGATACGCAGTTGCAGACCGAGTGCATCATTACTATCGAGACCCATGTTCCAGCTTCGGAAGCGGCGACCCTCCAGCAGCACCTCATTGGCCAGCCTAAGTTCCTGACGGTTCTGGTCCGCCACATTGCTCTGGCGCGTGACATCGGATCGCATGGTGCCTTCGACAATTCTTCTTTCCGTGCGGTAGAGAAGATCAGCTGACATGGTGAAATTCGCGATATCCGTGGCCTTGGAGTAGTCCAGGCCCACGCCCACATCCAGATCAATTTTGTCCCAGAAACTGGCCTTCACCGGCCAGCCGGACACCACATCATCGGGATCCAGAGTGATCGGGCCAGTGACTGTCAGCACCTCAATACGGTCCTGCCCCTCAGGCTTCTGCAGCTTGCCCAGCCAACGCTGACCTTCCACGGTTTCAAAAGCCTGGGTTTTGTCGCTAATGACCTGGGCAATAAAGCGCCACTCGATATTCACCGTGCCCATGGTGTCGGTGGAGTACTGCAGAAGACCCGCCTCAAGCTTTTTGATTTCGCCCGTAAGCCGGTCACCATTGGTAAGGATGACAATGTCGGTCTTTGCTGCCTCTACGGACTGATGGGCCAGCAGGAAAAACGGCAGGAGAAATAGCAAGCGCATGGACATGTCATACCTCGACCCAGAACAAAAACCACGACGTTTTTTTCATTCTAGCGCGCCCATGTCCGCGCTTCAGCAACCGACGGTGTGGACAAAGTTGCCCCCGCTAGCGGAAGACATACTCCAGCCCCAAGGAGCGTTCCCAACCCACTGGCTGCGTCACTCGTGGTGCTTCGTTACCTTGTGTCAATCGGATCTGAGGATTAAGCAGGTTTTTGAGCTTACCCTTCAATTTCCAGTTACCTAACACCTGGCTGTAAACAAAGTCGAGCGACGGCCGAGGTTGCTCGTAAATATCTGGCGCGCCCTGCACACCGACCTCCACGATACGCTCTCCAAAAACGTTGTAAAGCAACGCCGCGTTGATCTCCCGATCAGGATCCTCATACCCGATCTGGAAATTCCACACGTAAGGAGACTGGCCCTGCAAGGGACGATTATCGGATGTTTGAATCGTACTGCTGTCTTCAGACAATACGATATCGGAATCGATCCAAGCGTAGTTGGTATTAACGTAGATTTTTTCCCACAGTGGACTGCCGCCCCAATAACCGGTGAGAAAACTCAGCGTCTTATAAAGCTCAAACTCGAAACCAAAGTTTTCGGCAGTCTGCGCATTATCAAAGGTCGTAAGCTGATCGCCCGCCGATGCCAGAACGACAATTTCAATGGGGCTCGCGAACTCCTTCTGAAAAACGC
>JABSSV010000002.1 GCA_013213875.1 Lysobacterales bacterium | reverse complement strand
CTACCGCTTGGAAGATCTGCGCAGTCAGATTGCTTTGGTCAGTCAGGACGTGGTGCTGTTTAATGGTTCCATTGAGGACAACATTGCCTATGGCAGTCTTGCGGACGCTTCGCGTAAGGCAATTCTGAAGGCCGCCGCCGATGCCTATGCGATGGAATTCATTGATGCCATGCCCGACGGGCTGGATACGTTGGTTGGGGAAAACGGCACACGCCTTTCCGGTGGTCAGCGCCAGCGCATCGCTATCGCCCGCGCACTGCTGAAGGACGCGCCGGTGCTGATTCTGGATGAGGCCACCTCCGCGCTTGATGCGGAATCCGAGCGGGCCATTCAGCATGCGCTGCAACAGGTGATGCAGGACCGTACCACGCTGGTGATCGCTCATCGCCTGTCAACCATTGAGAACGCCGATCAGGTGATTGTGCTGGATGCGGGGCGCATCGTGGAGATGGGTACGCATGAGGCGCTGTTGACCCAGGGCGGCGCCTACGCGCAGCTTTATCAGAATCAGTTCAATGAGGACGGCGCTTGAAGCAGGCGCGCATGCAGGAGATCTGGTACGGCGACCGTACCCCGGGCTTGTTGCTTCGTGCCATGGAGCGGGTCTATGGACAGCTGGCGGCACGCCGCCAACAGCAGCGGCAGCCTGCCCCGGATCTTCGTGATCAGCCCATTGTGGTGGTGGGGAATCTCACCGCCGGTGGTACCGGCAAGACGCCACTCACCATTCGCCTGTGCCAGTTGGCCCGCCAGGTCGGCTTGCAGATGGCCGTCATTAGTCGTGGCTATGGGCGCAGCGGTAGTGGTCCCATTACGGTAAATGCCGATTCAGAGGTCAGCAGCAGTGGCGATGAGCCGCTGCTCATTGCCCGCCAGGCCGGCGTGAACGTCTTTGTGGACAGTGACCGGGAAGCGGCGGCCCGGCGCGCGCTCGCCAGCGGTGCGGAGCTCATTATTGCCGATGACGGCTTGCAGCGACGGAGCCTCCCGCGACAGTTGGAACTCTGTGTGCTGGATGGGGCGCGAGGTTTCGGTAACGAAAGGCTCCTGCCCGCCGGGCCGCTACGGGAGCCGCTGACACGGCTGGAGTCCGTGGATGCGCTGATCAGTAATGGTGAATGGCAGGGCGGATCCCTGCCGCAGACGCCGGTCACCATGAGCCTGGAACCGGTTGGCTGGTATGCGCTGGGCACCGAGGAGCCGCTGAGAAATCTTGAGCTGCAGGAGCAGCTGGCAGGCGGTCCGGTGCATGCGCTGGCCGGTATTGGAAACCCCCAGCGGTTTTTTGACACGCTCTCGGCGCTTGGCATTGAAGTGGATCATGCGCATGCCTTCGCCGACCATGAGCGCTATGAAGCCAGCCATTTCGAGGCCATGGAGGGCGCCTTGCTTATGACAGAAAAGGATGCGATGAAGTGTGAACAGCTCACCTTGCCGCCCAGCTATGCGCTGCGGGTTGAGGCACGCTTGCCCGCTGCCTGGGAACAAAACATGAGCCAGCGACTTCTGGCCTTGTCGCAAGGCAGGCCGAGCTTATGATTGAGTCCAGCATCATTGTCATCCCTGCGCGTCTGGCCTCCACGCGTTTGCCGCGCAAGGTGCTGGCTGATATTGCGGGTCGGCCCATGCTGCAGCATGTCTGGGAGGCGGCCTGCGCAGCGGGCGCCCAGCGCGTATTGATCGCTACCGATGATGTACAGATTCAAGGCGTCGCGCAGGCATTCGGTGCAGAATGCCTGCTCACCGCCGCAGATCATATGAGTGGCAGCGACCGCATCGCCGAGGTGGTGGAGCAACTGGAACTGGACGATGCGCAGCTGCTGGTCAATCTGCAAGGTGACGAACCGGAAATGCCTGCGCTCTGTCTACAGCAGGTGGCCGAACTGCTTGCGAGCGATCCGCAGGCGACGGTTGCGACCCTGTACTGGCCCATTAGCGATGCGGCGGAACTGTATGACCCAAGCGTGGTAAAGGTGGTCACCGATCAGCAGAGCAGGGCGCTCTACTTCAGTCGCTCGCTCATACCTCATCCGAGAGGTGCTGCCGATGCCCCCTCTGCGCTTGCTGAAGGCACCGTCTTCAAGCGCCATCTGGGACTTTACGCTTATCGTGCCAGCGCCCTGCGAGCGTTCACTGCAGCGTCCCCGGATCCGCTGGAGCTCTGCGAGGGTCTCGAGCAGCTACGCTTCCTGGGCCTGGGTCAAACCATTGCCATGGCTCAGGCTGCGCATCCTATCCCGGCAGGCATTGACACGGCTGCTGACCTGGAAAGGGTAAGAAAAAGTCTCGAATAGTTTATTAAATCATTGTTTTTCATATTTTTTAAATGGATTTTTGGTTCTGGCGTGTCCCGTCATTTCGCGACCCTGTGTGCTTGAAAAAGACCTCGCAAAAACCCATCTAGCGCCTGTAGCAACGCCGAGAAAGAGTATGAAGAAGAGCCTGTTGACCACCGCCCTGTGTTTTCTCAGTAACATCGCGCTCGCTGACCACATCACCGTCAGTGATGCCTGGGCCCGGGCCACGCCGCCCGGCGCGCAAACCGGTGCGATTTATTTGACGCTGACCAATCAGGGCGCCGCAGATCGCCTGGTCGCCCTGGGCACGGACGCAGCCCGCGAGGCCCAATTGCACACGCACTTGCATGCGGACGGCATGATGCGCATGGAACAGATAGCCGCGCTGGAATTGCCAGCCAATGGCACGGCTGTTATGGCGCCTGGCGGAGACCATGTGATGTTGATCGGACTGAAACAGCCACTGGTTCCCGGTGCAACGGTGACCCTGACGCTTGAGTTTGCGCAGCACGAGGCGCTGTCGGTCAGCATCCCTGTACGCGACGGGCGACGCTGAAATGCCGTCCCGCTGGTTGCTCTTGCTCATAGGGCTCGGTGCGTTCGGCCTGGGGGCCTGGCTTGCGCTGGGGCCGGGTGCGCCCAAGGAACCGGAGACGAAAGCCGGCTATGTGCTGGATGAGGCGCGTGCCTTGCCCGCATTAAGCCTAATTGATGAACAGGGCCAGCCCTTCACCAACGCGGATTTTGAGGGGCAATGGTCCCTGCTGTATTTCGGGTTTACCTACTGTCCGGACATCTGTCCGTCCGCCCTTGGCGTCATGGCGCAGATCAAGCGTGAACTGGACGATGACGCGAGTATCAACGACCATTATTTTCTGGTATCGGTGGATCCGGAGCGTGATACGCCGGAACGCCTGCGCGAGTATGTGCAGTATTTTGATCCGAGCTTTCAAGCCGTCACCGGCGAATTTGCTCAACTGGACCAGTTCACACGGACCGCAGGTGCCATCTATCGCTTGCCAGAAGAGCGGGCAGGGGAGGATTACCAGGTAGCACACTCTTCCACGCTGACGCTCATTAATCCCCAAGGGCGCTTACATGCGGTATTCACCGCGCCTTTCGATGCGCAACTTATCGCGCAGGATCTGCAACAGCTGGCGCGCTGAGCCGCGCTAAACGGGATGCCCGTCAGGCGACGGGCATCTTTTGGGTCTGGTCAGGGCTGTATGCCCCGGCCGGGCGTCCACGGCACCCGGGCGGCGTCCATATCCGCTTGCAGGGCGGCGTAGTCCTGCATGAGGCCATCCAACTCGGCCACGACGCTGTCATAGAGCGCCCGTCCCGCGGTCAGTGAGGTGCGCTGGGCCGGCGTCGGGCCATAGGCCCCAACGGGGAATACAAAGCCCGCATGCCAGAGCCGGTTTTCAACGGAGCTGCTCGCTGGATCGTTGTACATGGCCCGTTTGCTGTTGCCGGCCAGGCGATCCTGCTGAACGGTAAGCTGCTGCTCAATCCGATGGGCGCGCTCGTAGAGCGAGCCATCAGCCAGCGAGCGCTGAAGCGTCTGCTTCACCGCGGCCAGTTCACTGCGTACCGCGCCAATAGCCGCGCCGGTGCCGCCAGCCGCCCGGGACAGTTCCGCGACCTGGGACTCAAAGATGACGCGGTCAGCCTGTGACGATCCCGGAAGTACCGGGTCCGGGCGAATTGATGCTACTTCGAACTCGCGGATTTGGCCGAGGTCACTCAGGGCCCCGTCCACGCGCGCCTGCATCTGCACCGTAAAAGTACCCGGAGCTACCAGCACGCCACCGGAACCGAAATAGTTGGGTGAGCTGTTGGGGGACCAGGGCTCCAGGGCCGGGTAGCGAAGATCCCAGGCTACGCGGTGGAAGCCCGCTGTGGCCGGGGCTTCGATCTGCCGTACCAGTTCACCGTCTGCGTTGCGCACGGTGAACAGGATGGCAGGGGCGTCTTCCCGGTCCTCGCTCAGAATCGTGTCCCAGGAAGCGGCCGCTACATCATCATTATTGGCGGCCAGTTTTTTCTCAGCGGCCCGCCGCGTGTCCTTGCTGGTTTTGAAACCGCCCGCCAGGTAATAGGTGAACGTGGCACCAAAGTCCGGGTTAGCCGCCACGTAGTAGGCGTCACCCTGGCTGGCCTGGCAGCGCGGCTCCATGCAGCCAAGGTCGCGCTTCTGCACGTACCAGAGCGCCTTGCGAACGGGAAACAGCACCCCGTTCTCCTGCAGCATATCCAGGCTGATCTCACGCAGCGGCGTGTAGTCATCCAGTATGTAGAAGCTGCGCCCGAAGGTCGCGCCAACCAGATCATTTTCACGCGTCTGGATCACCAAATCCCGGAAGGGGATATTTGGCGTCCCACCCTTGAGTTTGGTCCACTGACCGCCGGCATTGACGCTAAAGAAGACGCCAAACTCGGTGCCCAAAAACAGCAGGCCGGGGTTCACATGGTCCTGCACGACCCGCCACAGCAGGTGCCGTTCCGGCAGATTGCTGCTGATGCTGGTCCAGCTACGACCCCGGTTGTTACTCTTCAGGATGTAGGGCGTGAAATCGCCGTGTTTGTGGTCGTCAACCACCACGTAGACCGTGTCCGGATCATGCAGGTCGGCTTTGATGTCATTGACAAAAAAGCGCTGGGGAACGTCCGGCAGGCGGTCCAGGCGACGCCAATTCTGGCCGCCATCCTCGGAAATCTGGATCAGGCCATCGTCGGTCCCGGCATAGATTAGCCCGGGCACCAGCGGTGATTCGGACAGGGAGGTGATGGTGTTGAATTGCGACATGGCATACAGGTCGCGCGGTGCATCNTAGCTCCAGGTNCGCCCCATAACCGGNCGCGTGAGGCGATCTTCATTACGGGTCAGNTCNGCACTGATCGGCGTCCAGCTGTCGCCATAGTCCTCACTCTTCCAGACCCGCTGGGTGCCAAAATAGAGCGTGCTGGAGTNATGCGGGCTNATGAGGATCGGTGCATCCCAGTTGTAGCGATCGGGCGCTTCATCCGGCCCGGCCTGGGGTTTGATATAGGTCGTCTCCCCGGTGCGGCGGTCATAGCGCGTCAGGTTGCCCTGCTGCCANTGGGCGTAAACGATATCCGGGTTGTTGGGATCAACGGCGGGTTGATGCCCATCGCCGAACAGGGTGATAAACCAGTCGGAATTGCGGATACCGCCACTTTGCATGGTGCGCGATGGGCCACCCTGCGTGTTGTTGTCCTGCGTGCCGCCGTAAACGTTGTAGAAGGGCTCATCGTAATCCACCGCTACCTTGTAAAACTGAGTGATGGGCAAGTTGGCGACGTATTTCCAGCTTTTGCCGTCATCGAAGCTTTCATAGAGACCGCCATCAGTACCGGCCAGCAGATAGTTCGGGTCCTTGGCACGAAAGGCCAGCGCATGGTGGTCCGAGTGTTTCGTGTCATGAGCCATGGACTGGAAGTTCCTGCCACCGTCGTCGGTACGGTGCATTTGCACGTCCATCTGATACACGCGATCAAAGTGATGCGGGCTGGCAAAAAGCTCCTGGTAGTAGTGCGGTCCGGTGCCGCCGGAGCGGTAATCGTTGCGTTTCTCCCAGGTCTCGCCGCCATCCGCGGAACGCCAGAAGCCACCCTCACGGTTATTCAGCTCGATGGTGGCGTACAACACGTCGGGGTTTTGCGGGCTCATGGCAAAGCCGGTTTTGCCCATGGGACCTTCGGGCAGCCCCTTACTCAGGCGTCGCCAGGTGTTACCGCCATCAATCGACTTGTGAATGCCGGTACCGGGGCCGCCATCCATGAGCACAGCGACATTACGCAGACGCTGCCAGGAGACGGCATACATGACGTCGGGATTCCGTGGGTCCATGAAGACCTCGGACACGCCGGTGTAGGCATCATCCTCTTTTGTGTTGCCCAGACCGTCACCCAGCACCTTGCGCCAGTTGGCTCCGCCGTCGGTAGATTTGAACAGTCCCCGTTCACCCCCGCCAGACCAGAGCGGCCCCTGAGCGGCCACAAAGATCGTATTTGAGTCACGCGGATCCACACGGATCATGCCGATACGTTCGGAGTCCTTCAGACCCATGTTTTCCCAGCTGGCGCCCCCATCGCGACTGCGATAGACGCCGCTGCCGTAGCCCACGTGACGACCACTTACGTTCTCACCGGTTCCGACCCACACCGTGTCAGGATTATTCGGATCCAGGACCAGACTGCCGATGGAGTAGGAATCCTCATTTTCGAAGATGGCCTGCCAGGTGGTGCCGGAATTACTGGTTTTCCAGACCCCGCCGCTGCCCACGGCCACGTACCACACGTGAGGATTGTCGGGATGCAGCACGATGTCGGCGATACGGCCGGACATGAAGGCCGGTCCGATAGAGCGCATCTCAAGCCCTTTGAAAGTGGCTTCATTGAATCCGGGGTTCTTATCCTGAGCCAGAGCTGGCAGACAGAAGAGCAGGGCGCTGAGCGCCGCGGTGAGCAGTGTACGCATGGCAGTCTCGCAAAAAAGTAACCGGCAAACGATAGCGTAACTGTGCCGTTGCCACCAGTCAGGCTCCGGTGCACAAGCAGTTTCGGGAGAGCGGGGCCTAGAGCCCCAGATGTTGCAGTAGGCTGAGGGCGTAAAAGCGGTTACGCCGATCGTCGTAGCGGTCCACGTGAATCTGGAGTAGCTGACCCTCGCGCAGGGTGCTGAGCTGCTGGTACTGGGGTGACCAGTAGCGGGGCGCCGCGCCAGAGCCTGCGTGCTCCGTGACCGGTACGGCGTCGCCCTGCGCTTCGACGCGCGCGGCCAGAAGTTCCTCGGAGGATTGCTGGACGGGGTGGGTGAGGTTAATGGTTATCGTAT
>JABSSV010000199.1 GCA_013213875.1 Lysobacterales bacterium | reverse complement strand
CTCCAATCTGGCCATGGTACTGGCGCGCGTCGCAGGCAAGCCGCCCCGTGAACTGGCGCAGGAGATCATTGATCGCCTGCCCCGGTCACGTCAGGTCGAAAAGACGGAAATCGCCGGCCCGGGTTTCATCAACTTTTTTCTGACCCACTTCGCCTTGACCGCCGTGATCAAGGACGCACTCAAGCAGGGCGAGCAGTTCGGTCAGGAACCGGTGGACAAAGAACGCCGCATCACCGTGGAGTACGTATCGGCCAATCCGACCGGACCACTGCATGTGGGACACGGCCGCGGCGCGGCCTATGGGGCCAGCCTGTCCGGCATCCTGCAGGCAGCAGGGCATACGGTACAACGCGAGTACTACGTCAATGACAATGGTCGCCAGATGGACATCCTCGCGGTCAGTGTGTGGCTGCGCTATCTGGAGCTGTGCGGTGAGCGTCAACGCTTTCCGGACAATGGATACCAGGGTGACTACATCTTCGATATCGCGCGCACGGTGCGCCAGAACAGCGGCGACAAGTTCCGGTTCACGGCCCTGGAAGTAGAAGACGGTCTACCACCGGATGGCAGCCAGGATGGGGACAAGGAACAGCATATCGACGCCCTGATTGCCCGCGCACGCACGCTTATGGGCGATGCGGGCTATCGCGTGTTTTTCGATGCGGCCCTGGACAGCAATCTGTCGGATATTGAGCAGGATCTGGAAGAGTTCGGTGTGGTCTTCGACCGCTGGTTCTCGGAAGCCGGCCTGGAGGCCAGCGATGCCATCAACCATGCCATTGAGCGTCTGCGCGAAAACGGCCATCTCTACGAACAGGACGGCGCCACCTGGTTCCGCGCCTCAACACTGGGCGATGAGAAGGACCGCGTGGTGGTGCGTGAAAATGGCAGGACCACCTACTTCGCCTCTGATATTGCCTATTTTCTGAACAAGCTGGAACGCGGCTTTGACCGGGCCGTGTACGTATTTGGTGCGGATCACCACGGCTATGTGGCGCGCCTCAAGGCTGCCGCCAAGGGGCTCGGCGAAGATCCGGAGCGGCTGGAAATCCTGCTGGTGCAGTTCGCCGTGCTCTATCGCGACGGCGAAAAGGTGCCCATGTCGACCCGCTCCGGCCAGTTCATCACGCTGCGGGAACTGCGTGAAGAAGTCGGGTCCGATGCAGCGCGCTTTTTCTACGTCATGCGCTCCCATGACCAGCATCTGGATTTCGACCTGGATCTGGCCAAGTCCAACAGCAACGAAAACCCGGTCTACTACATCCAGTACGCCCACGCGCGCATCTGCAGCGTCTATCGCACGCTGGAGGGCATGGACCTGACCCACAACACGGC
Source organism: Lysobacterales bacterium (assembly GCA_013213875.1). GTDB lineage: Bacteria > Pseudomonadota > Gammaproteobacteria > Xanthomonadales > SZUA-36 > Marinihelvus. Next base: position 6,488 of record JABSSV010000199.1, on the reverse strand, counting down.
CATTGGCGAGGCGGCGCTCAACCTGCTGCAGGAAGACCGGGAACTGCGGCTTATGCGCGCTACCAGCCGCTTCCCGGAGCTGATCGACTCAGCGGCGAGACTGCGCGCACCGCATTTGCTGGCCCACTATCTGAGCGATCTGGCCAACGACTTTCATGGTTATTACAACGCCCACCAGTTCCTGGTTGATGATGAAAACCTGCGTAACGCCCGGCTGAATCTGATCGCCGCGGTCCGCGTGGTGCTGCGCAATGGCCTCGCCCTGCTCGGCATCTCCGCACCGGAGGAAATGTAGTGGCTCGCGCGCGCAAGAAGACGCAGAAGAAATCCTCCTCGGGCGTCGTCTGGTTTGCCGGCGGCCTGCTGTTGGGTTTGGGCGGCGCAGCCTTCCTTTACCTGCGTGGCTACATGCCAAGCATGCCTGCGCAGGAGGCCGCCCAGCCCACACCCAGCGACATCACCGAACCGGAACTGATCCAGGAAACGGAGCGGGAAAAGCCGCGCTATGACTTCTTCACCGTCCTTCCAGAAATGGAGGTGGTGGTTCCGGAGCGCGAGTTGGAGCAGCCGCCCGTGGTGGGTCCGGATGAAGACCAGACGCTTAGCGATAGTGCCGAGCAGTTCCTTCTGCAGGCCGGATCTTTCCGTAGCGAGGCCGACGCAGACCAGATGAAAGCCCGCCTCGCCCTACTGGGCGCGGTAGCGGATATTCAGTCCGTTACGGTCAATGACGAGACCTGGCACCGTGTGCGGGTGGGACCACTGACCGGCGCACGGGCAGCGGATCAACTGCGCCGGCAGCTGCAAAATAACGGCATTGACGTCCTGGTACTGAAAGCCAACGGCTAGCGCTCAGCGGGCCGTTGCGCGTAAAGATCGAGCGGCGCAGCGGCTGTCGGCCGCTGACCTCGCGTGCTCTCCCAGGCGGAAAATGCCGCCCACAGGTCCGCCCCCTGCCAGCCTTCACCGCCCCGGGAGGCAGCGCGATCCAGATCGCGAATGGCGCGCGTCAAATCCTCCTGGGCCAGACCGTTCGCCCAGTTCAAAACACTGTCCCCCGGGCGACCCGGCCCGTCGTGGCGGAACCAGCGCAGCAAGGCCTGTTGAGCGCCGCGCGCGTCGTTAGCCCGGCAGCGTTGGCGCAGCTCCGAGAGTCTTTTCGCTGCCGACACTTCCTCTTGCTTTGGCGCAGCATCCGGTGACGCACCGGCACCCGGACGCCGCCACAGCAGCGCACTAACGGCCCAGCCCAGAGCCAAAATAGCGCTGAGCAACTGCCAGGGCCAGGCGGGGCCCCATACCCTATCGGCGGCACCGGATGCAGGCAGGCTGGCTAGCGGCTCGGCGCTCGCGGGGGCCTCCGGTGCGGCACTCACGGCAGCGGGCAGCACCTCCAGACGTCTTGCAGGCAGCACCGCCACCTGCTCCTGATCCTTTTGCGTATCCCACCACACCAGCCGAAGCTCCGGCAGCTCAAGCACGCCAGGCACGTCCGGCACCACCGCATAGCGGTACTCCCGATGGCCCAGTACCCACTGGCCGTCATCACGGCTGATTCCCTGCGGCTGATCCGGGTAGATGCGGGCCTGCTCCAGCGCCGGCCAGACCGGCGCTTCCAGCATGTTCTCTTCCAATCCCACGGCATCCACGATCACCGTGCGCGTCACCGGCTCACCGACCCGTATGCTTGTTGCATCGCTGAACGATTCACTCAGCTCCAGCGCGCGTGCCGGAAGCCATTCGTCGCCGCCGTAGGAGGCCGGCCTCGGCGCCACGGTCAGGGTCAGCGGCTCACTGGCCACGCGCACCCGTCGCCCCCGCACCGAGGGCTGCCAGAGGCGGTCCGTGGGCCGCTCCATGAGGCGCCCGGTCAGCTCCATGGGAGGAATCACCAGCTCACCGGACCGCTCCGGGAAAATCGCATAGTGGCGCTCCAGCACGCGGAAGTCCTGGCCGTTGCGATTGGCCACATAGGGCACCTCGCTCAGCAACTTGATGGTGGCCTGAGAAGGCGCAGGCGGTTCAATTTTGGCCTCGGTCAAATTTTGCTGGTAGAGCACGCGCACCACCAGGGCAAACTGGGCATGCACATAATAGGGCCCTTCCTGCGGTGTCAGCTCAAGCTCTACTATTACCGGCGGCAACTCACCCTCCGCCAGCGCCGGCGCGGCAGCCACCTGCAGGCTCATGGCCGGCGTTACCGCCCCGCCGCGAAAGCTGAAGGACGGCACCCGCAGCAGACCGCTGCGCTTGGGCTCCAGCGTCAAACGCTTGGTGACACTGGTATTCTGGCGCCCGTTCCTGATGGACATCTGCGTTTCCGAGCGCTGGTCCAGGATGTAAAAATCCGTCTCCAGCGCGGAAAAATCGGCATCCAGGGACTGCTGCGGGTCCGGCGTATTAAAAATCAGGTTCACCGTCTCCCCCGCCTTGATGGACTGGCGATCAAGCTGCGCGCGCACCTCTGCCGCAGAGGCTGGCTGCACCACACCCAGCAGCAAGGCCAGAAACAGGCCGGCCGCACAGCGGCGCCAGCGGCATTTTTGTCTTCCGCTTACCATTTTTTCTTCTCGTCCTGCGGCGCACCGCGTCGCTGATGCTCATTACGAAACTTCCGTCGCAGCAGGCCACCCGGGTCATCGGGAATGCGGCGCAGCCAGCGTTCCATGGCCTGCGCGTCTTCCTCGCTCCAGGTCTGTGCCAACTGCTGCTCTCCAGGCTCCGCTTCGCCGGCCTCACCCTGCTGCTCGCCCTCCGTGGCCTCTGACTCTCCAGCTTCGGACTCGCCCTGCTCCTCATCGCTCTGACTTTCCTGCTGCCCCTCACTGTCTTCCTGCTGCGACGATTGCTGCTCGCCGTCCTTGGGATCACTCTCACCGGACTGATTGTCACCCTGCTGCTCTTGCTGCTGCCCCTGGAGCTGTTCGATCAGGGCCCGATTGAAGATCGCATCCTCCATTTCCGGCGCCAGCGCCAGCGCCGCATCATAGGCCGCCAGCGCCTGCTCCAATTCACCGGCCACGGCCAGCGCGTTGCCGCGATTGTAGTGATCATCCGCTTGCGCCTCGCCGGTCTGTGACCAGAGCTGACCGGCCCGGGCATAGTCACCGCTGCGATACCAGGCCTCGGCGCTGATGCGTGGGTCGCGCGCCAGTTCCAGCGCGCGCTCCGCCTGCCCCTCTGCCAGCGCTTCCTGGGCCTGCTGATCGCGTGATTTCCAGAGATCATCCCACCAGCCGGCCTGCGCAGTCGGCGCCGGCAGCAGCAGGGGGACCATCAATAGCGGCCAGCAGAACAACAGGCCGCGGCGGAATGACAGCGCCATCAGCGGCAGCAGCAGCAGTAGCAGCCAGGGCCCCATGTCCAGCCAGCGATCGCCGACCCAGTTGTCATTTAAGGCAAAGGCCTGGCTATCACTCAGGGACCAGGGGGATGCGTTTAGTCCGCTGCCGTCGAGCCGCGTCAGCTTGCCTCCGCCCGCCTCTGCCACGGCCGCGAGCTGGGACAGATTGACCCGCGCAATAACCACGGCTCCCTGCGCGTCGGCCAGGAAGCCGGCGCCGCTGGGTATGGGGGCTCCCTGCTCTGTGCCCACCGCCAGCACGGACACGCGCAGACCCCGGGCCGCCAAATCTGCCGCGCGATTGACGCTTGCCGCATCTGCATCATCGGTGACCAGCAGGATTTCGCCGACAGCCAGCCCCGTGCCTTCCAGCAATTCTGCAGCCAGGGCAAGGCCGCGATCAGCCCGACTGCCCGCCACCGGCACCACATCCGGTCGCAGCGCTGGCAGGAGATTGGCCACCGTATTGCGGTCACTGGTCAGCGGCGTCACCACGTAGGCGTCGCCGGCATAGGCCACCAGGCCCACCTCGCCTTCCTGCGTTTGCTGCAGCAGGTCTGACAACATAAAACGGGTTTGCGTCAGCCGATCCGGTTTTAGATCCTGTGCCAGCATGGAAGCCGACAGGTCCAGCACAATGACCCGCGCATCGGCCGCGTTATAGCTCACATCGGGCAAGCGCTGCCAGCTGGGGCCGGCCAGCGCCACGGTGACCAACAGAATCGCCAGCCCTGCCAACCAGGCACCAGCACGCCGGGGCGTTGCAACGGCGTCTCCAACACTCAACCAGCGCAGCAAATGCGGGTCACAGATTTGCGCCCAGTCACCGGCGGGACGTCGCAAGCGACGCCAGGCCCAGGGCAAGAGCAGGCACAGGGGCAGTGCGAGCAGCCAGCCCGGGCGAATAAAATGCAGCGGCAGTTCGTTCATGAGGTCTGCGCCTTCAGCGTCTTCAGGCCGGGCCTCAGCGTCAGAAGCACGCCCACAACGGCCAGCAGATAGGCGAGGCCCAGAGGCCAATAGAACAGCTGCGCCACCGGCCGCACCATTTCCACATCGCTGGCAATGGGCTCCAGTTCGTCGAGCAACTGGTAGATATCGGTCAGCGCTTCCGCATCCCGGGCACGGAAATAGCGCCCGCCGGTGCGCTGGGCGATAGCTTCCAGCGTTTCCTCATCAAGGTCCGCGCTGGGGTTCACCACACGGGAACCAAAGAAGTCCTGCACGCGCATTTCGTCAGCCCCCACGCCCACCGTGTAGACGGTCAGATTCTCTCGGGCGGCAAACTCCGCGGCCTGCAGGGGCTGCACCTCACCAGAGGTATTGGCGCCATCGGTCAGCAGCACCAGCACACGATCTGCCGCCCCATCCTCCCGCAGCCGCTTAACGGCCAGACCGATCGCATCGCCGATGGCCGTTTCGCGGCCGGCCAGGCCAATTTCCGACTCGCCCAGCAGCGCGGCCGTGGTCTCCGTATCGAAGGTCAGCGGCGTTTGCAGATAAGCGCGGGTACCGAAAAGAATCAACCCCACCCGATCGCCCTTACGGCGTTCGATAAAATCACCGGCCACCTGCTTTACCACCTCCAGCCGGTTAACGCGCCGGTCCTGCCAGCGCATGTCCTGCGTGTCCATGGAACCGGACACATCAACGGCCAGCAGCAAATCACGCCCGGTGACCGGCAGGTTCTGCACCTCACCCACCCACTGGGGCCGCGCCGCAGCCAGCAGAAACAGCAGCCAGATCACCGTCGCCAGCAAGAGCAAAAGCGGACGGCGCAAGCTGCTGGACCCGGCGGCTCGCACCGCCTCAAACCACGGCACGCGCACGGCGCGTTGCTGCGCACCGGCAGCCTCCGGTAACCAGCGCCGCAGCAGCCAGGGCAAGGGCGCCAGTAACAGCAACCAGGGCCAGGCCAGGGAAAAACCGCCTTGTGTGAGCAGCTCATCCATGGCGCTGCAACCAGCGTTTGGCGGCGGCTTCCAGCCGGTCTGCGTCGAATAGCGGTGCCGGCTCCCAGGGACCGGTGGCCAGGATGGAAAACTCCGGATCTTCCAGAAAGGCTGCCCAGTCAGTGCCGCTGTAGGTCCTGGCCTGCGGTTGCAGATCCTGCTCGAGCACCACGACCTTTAGCAGACGATTGACGGCTGCCAGCCAGGCCTGTGGTTGCTGCCCGGGATCATGCTGCTGGCGCAGATGGACCAGCGCGCGCAAGCGCGCCTGACGCCGCTGGCGGCGACGCAGTCCGTGCCAGGCAGCCCGACAGACCAGCAGCAGCAGAACCAGCAGCATCAGTGCCAGCAGCCACCAGCCCGGCGCCGGCGGCCACCAGGGCTGGGCCGGCGCAGCATGAATATCCCGCAGTTGCTGCAGCAGGGCCGCGCTCTGCTCCGAATTCATGATTTGCGCCCCGTCAGCACGCGCAGTTCACGACCCAGCACCTCCACCGGGTCATCGGTAGTACGCAAAGTAAACCAACCGCACTGGTGCCGCTGGAACATGGCCCGTGGCGCACCCAGGTGCTGCTCGCTCATGCCAAGAAAGCGTTCCTGATCTGCAGCCAGGGCGGTATCAAGAAGGCTGTTTTCCTGTCCGTCACTGATGGGATAGCGCCCCCCGGGAAGGCGCTCCTCGGCCGGGTCCAGCAGCTGACAACCCACCACATCATTGTGCTGCCGCAGCCGCGAGAGATGCCGATGGCAGTCCTCGTCCAGGCCGTAAAAATCACTGAGTATCAGCACCAGGCTGCCCGGCCGCACCGCATGTCGAACGCGCTGCAAGGCCAGCGATAGGGGTTCCACATCAGCCTGGGCGCGGCTGGGTACCAACCAGTCCACCAGGCCCTTGATGACCCGCATGGCCCCACGCCGTCCACCGGCCGGACGCAACTCCCGATGCTCGCCGGGCGCGAAAAAGAAGGCGCCGATGCGATCACCTCGGGTCACGGCAGTCCAGGCAATGGCCGCGGCCAGCCGGCCCGCAGCCACCGACTTCAAACAGTGACGGGTGCCAAAAAAGAGGCTGGCGCTGGCATCGATCAGCATCAGCACCGGTCGCTCTCTCTCTTCCTGAAACACCTTGGTGTGGGCACGGCCGGTACGCGCGGTGACGCGCCAATCCATATTGCGAATATCGTCACCAGGCT
>JABSSV010000198.1 GCA_013213875.1 Lysobacterales bacterium | reverse complement strand
GTGAAGAAGACGGTATTGGCTCCGAGTTTGACGAAGCAGCTGATAACTCCAAGCTCTACACGCAGCCGGCAGACGTCCTGCAGGCCTATGACCGCCTCAATCATATCGGTCACTTCTCCGTGGCCGCGTCCTTCGGCAATGTGCACGGTGTGTACAAACCGGGCAATGTGAAGCTGCGCCCGGAGATTCTGCGCAACTCGCAGGAACTGGTGCAGCAGACGCACAACACCGGCCCGAATCCGCTCCATCTCGTGTTCCATGGGGGTTCCGGTTCCGAAAAGGCCAAGATCGAAGAAGCGGTTGGCTATGGTGTCTTCAAGATGAATATCGATACGGACACGCAATTCGCCTTCTCCAAGGAGGTTGGCGCTTTCGTAAACGAGCACGCCAAAGCCTTCCTCTATCAGGTCGATCCGGACGATGGCACGCCTTACAAGAAGTTTTACGATCCGCGCAAATATCTGCGCCTGGCCGAGCAGGGCATCGTTACGCGCCTGCAGGAGGCCTTTGAAGATCTGGGTTCCAGCGGCAAATCCATCGCCTCCTGAATTCACCAGGACCCCTCGCTCGCGCCGGGGGTACCAGCATTAAAAGCGGGCCGGTCTTCCGGCCCGCTTTTTATTTAGCGGGTCTGACGGTTACTGCTACCGGCTGGACCCGTGGCCACCCGCATCACTTTCATGAGTTGTTTGCGAATACGGGTCAGTTCTGAACGATGACCTGCCCAGGCTTTGGACAGGTCCTGCTGGCGCTCTTTTGCGCCCGGCGCTACCGGTGCTCCGGCGCTGCTCACGGCGCTCAGGAGCGTGGCCACCTGACCGTCAATCAGGGTCGGCCAGCTATCTTCATCCTCGTAGGTATCAAAATTTAACTGCGTGACGCTGCGTTCCCAGTTTTTGAGTGCCGCCAGTGCGTCCGCTCCCTCGCTGGCTGGTACACGTCGGGCCATGAGCAACTGTTCCAGCTCGTCATGATCTGCGCGCACACTTTCAATGGCCCCGGTGATGTCGTTGAACAGGCGGGTCAGCTCCACGATCTCACTCTCCCAGTCCTGCCACTGGGCCGCGCTGGCGGCTTGTCGCGGGTCGCCCCGTAGCGTGAAGCCTACGCTGGCGCTCTCAGCGCCGCGCGTGATGCGGGCCTGGTAGTCGCCTGGTGGCAGGAAGGCGCCACTGTGTCCCACATAAATGCGCGCGTTATCGATACATTTCAGTGGTGCGCGGCGCAGATCCCAGTGCCACTGGTGCAGGCCCTTGTCGATGCCGGGATAGTCGATGGTGAACGGTGAACGCAGATCCATATTGGCCAGGCGGCAGCGCTCAAAATCACCTTCCTCGCTCTCATAGCGGCGCAGGGTCTGGCCGGCGCTATCGAGTATTTCAATCACGATGGGCAGCGCCGTTTCATCACCAATGCTGTAGCTGAGCACCAGGTCGGCCGGTGGGTTGCTGCCTTCGAAATCGCCAGCGTTAGACCACTCCAGCCCCAGTTGGGCGTCTTGGGGTTGAAACAGGTGCAGCGGCTTGTCGGCCAGGGGCTGCTGCATCTGCCGCAGCAGGGCGAGATCGTCAAGAATCCAGAAGCCCCGGCCCTGGGTGGCGATCACCAGGCTGTCATCCGCAACGGTCAGGTCGGTAATGGGTACGGGCGGCAGATTCATCTGCCAAGCTTGCCAGTCCTTGCCTTCATTCCAGCTGAGCCACAGGCCCTGTTCCGTGCCTGCATAGAGCACCCCTTCCTGGCGCGGGTCTTCACG
>JABSSV010000197.1 GCA_013213875.1 Lysobacterales bacterium | reverse complement strand
GGTGACAGGGACCTAAACATCGGCGCACGGTACGCGAAATTCACGGGCAGCTCAACGCACGGGCGTCGCATGCCGTCATGCCAGCGCCGGGGCACAGCGCTTGTCAAAGACGGGTGGCTGCTGCTAGCATGCGCGACCTTTCCAGACTCAGGTAACGCCGGGCACATGTTCCAAAACCTCTCCTAAGACTCGCGAACGCTATATTCCACGAATGGTCCAGGAGGGAAGCCATGGCCTACCCTACCCCGGTCGCCCTGCGCGACATCAGTTTTACCCATAGCGGCTCACCGGAGCCCCTGTTGAGCAAAGTCAGCCTGCATCTGCCGCCGGGCTTTACCGCCGTGGTCGGCCCGAACGGAGCCGGCAAAAGCACCCTGTTGCAGTTGGCCTGTGGCCTTCTGCGTCCTGCCTCCGGACGACTGGAAGGGGTTCGGGATGCCCGCTATTGCGCCCAGCGCACCGATATGGCGCCTGATGAGCTGCACGACTTCGTTAATGACTGGCGCAAGGACGCAGCCCGGCTGCGGTCCCGGCTGGCTATCGACTACGACTGGCCCGAGCGCTGGCCCGGTCTGAGCCACGGGGAGCGCAAGCGTGCGCAGATTGGGGTAGCCCTCTGGTCCCAACCGGATCTGCTGGCGGTTGATGAGCCCAGTAATCATCTCGATGCGCCGGGCCGTCAACTGCTGCTGGATTGCCTGGCGGACTATGACGGCGTTGGCCTGCTCGTGAGTCATGATCGTGAGCTGCTCGATGCGCTCAGCACCCAGTGTGTCTGGCTATTACCCGGCGAAGTGCGGGTCTTTAGCGGCAACTACAGCAGCGCGCGCAGCCAGTATGAGCAGGACCAGACGCGCGCCCGGCACGAGCGCAAGCATGCATTAGCGGCCCAGCGATCCGCCCTGACCGACCTGCACCGACGCCGGGAGAAGGCCGGGCGCGAGCATCTGGTGCGCTCCAAGCGGGGTCTGGCATCCAAAGATCACGATGCCAAAGCCCGGATCAACGGTGCCCGGGTTGCGGATTCGAAGGCTGGCAACCCGCTGCGCCAAGGGCAAACAGCCCTGCGGCGGGCGCAGGAGCGGGTCGACAAGAGTTTTGTCCGTAAGGAGCGGACCGCGGGTTTCTTTCTGGCCACGGAACGCTCGGCCCGTCAGGCGGTGCTAGTCAGTGAGCAGCACGAACTGATGCTGGGTCCGGAACGGCGGCTCAAGCTGCCAGGCTTCATGCTCCGCCCCAGCGACCGCGTGGGTCTCGCGGGTGCCAACGGCCTGGGCAAATCAACGCTGATCCGACATTGCCTGAACAGCACATCGTTGGCACCCGAGCGTGTTCTGTACCTGCCCCAGGAATTGTCGGCGCCAGCCGTTGCCAACACGCTAGAAACCGTGCACGCGCTGGACAAGGCCACGCTCGGCAAGCTGATGACCATGGTGGGCTGTCTGGGCTCCGATCCGGGCCGCCTGCTGCTCAGCCAGTCACCCAGCCCGGGTGAACTGCGCAAGCTGCTGTTGGCGCTGGGCCTGTTACGGCGGCCCCACCTGATCCTGATGGACGAGCCCACCAACCACCTGGATCT
>JABSSV010000196.1 GCA_013213875.1 Lysobacterales bacterium | reverse complement strand
GGCAGCCGGAGCCGAATACACCATCGCCTATGGCCTGAACGTGCCCGGCGGCGTGGGGCAGTTCAAAGTGCTGCAGATCATCCGCGCCTCCGGCGGCGACGCCATCGCGGTCAGCGAGGAAGCGCTGCAGGCAACCCTGTCAGAAGTCTGGCACAGCAAGGGCTGGTGGCTGGGGCCGGAAGGCGCGGCCTGTCTGGCCGCCCTGCCGCAGCTGCTGGACCAGGGGCTGATTCAGGCTGGCGACGAGGTGGTGGCCTTTAACACCGGCTCGCTGGAGAAGTATCTGCCCAGCCTGCGCCACCTGCTGTGAGCGGGTCCGCCATGCGGTCGCTCCGGCCTGCCGCCGGGGCCTGTGCTAGGCTCCGCCCATGAGCGAGAACCTGTCCTCTTTTAATGACCTCGGGCGGCTGCTGCGCTATGCGCGGGACCACCACGGGCGCATCGCGCTGGCCACGCTCTGCAGCGTACTCAACAAACTGTTCGACATCATGCCGGAAATCCTTATCGGCATGGCCATTGACGTGGTGGTCCGGCAGGAAGAAAGCTTTCTCGGTGCGCTGGGCATCGCCGATCCCTTTCACCAGATTCTGGTGCTGGGCGGCCTGACGATTCTGGTTTGGGGCTTTGAATCAGTCTTCGAATTTCTGCTGCTGGTGCTGTGGCGCAACACAGCCCAGCGCCTGCAGCATGACCTGCGACTGGACGCCTATGGTCACCTGCAGGAGCTGGACATGGCCTGGTTTGAGGACGCGTCCACGGGCAATCTGGTGGCCATTCTCAACGACGACGTCAATCAGCTGGAACGCTTTCTCGATGGTGGCGCCAACGCGCTGATTCAGGTGGTGGTGACGGTGCTTTCCGTGGGTGGCGTGTTTTTCTACCTGTCGCCGCCCATTGCCCTCATGGCGTTTACACGGGTACCGCTGATTCTCATCGGTGCCTTCTGGTTCCAGCGGCGCGCCCAGCCGCGCTACGCGAAGGTGCGCGAGCGGGTCGGGGCCCTGGGTGCCCGCCTGGCCAACAATATCGGTGGCATTGCCACCATCAAGAGCTTTACCCGCGAGCAGCACGAACTGGAACGGCTGCAGCAGGATTCGCAGGCCTACGTGGACGCCAACCGGGAGGCAATCCGCATCAGCTCGGCCTTTATCCCGGTGATCCGCATGGCCATCATGGCGGGTTTTGTGGCGACCCTGATCTACGGCGGCAAAGCGGTGCTGGACGGCACGCTCAATGCCGGCGCCTACAGCGTGCTGGTCTTTCTCACCCAGCGCCTGCTATGGCCCCTCACGCGCATGGCGGAAACCATTGATCTGTTCGAACGCGCCATGGCTTCCACCCGGCGTATCCTGAATCTGATTGCCACGCCGGTACAGGTGCGACCCGGCGAGCACGCCCTGCCGCTGGAGCAGGTAGAGGGGGCCATCGAATTTCGCCACGTTAGCTTCGCCTACGGGGACGGGCCGGAGGTGCTGTCTGACATCAACCTGACCGTGCCGGCCGGCACTACGGTAGCCCTGGTGGGCCAGACCGGTTCCGGCAAAAGTACGCTGGTCAAACTGCTGCTGCGCTTTTATGAGCCGAGCAGCGGCCAACTGCTGCTGGACGGCCAGGACCTGTCTACACTCAATCTGCAGGACCTGCGTCGCGCCATTGGTTTTGTCAGTCAGGATGTGTATCTGTTCCAGGGCACGGTGCGGGAGAATATCGCCTACGGCCGACCGGATGCAGCGCCGGCGGAGATCGAAGCGGCCGCGCAGGCGGCTGAGGCCACGGAATTTATTCGCGATTTGCCCGCAGCCTACGGCACGGTGGTGGGCGAGCGCGGCCAGAAACTTTCCGGTGGTCAGCGCCAGCGCCTGTCCATTGCCCGTGCGGTGCTGAAGGATCCGCCGATCGTGATTCTCGATGAGGCCACCTCAGCGGTCGATAACGAGACGGAAGCGGCCATCCAGCGCTCCATGCAGCGGGTCGCGGAAGGGCGCACCACCTTTGTGATCGCCCACCGCCTGTCCACCATCATCGATGCGGATCTTATCTGCGTGCTGGACCGGGGACGGGTGGTGCAGCAGGGCAGTCATGCCCAGCTGCTGGCCCAGGACGGTATCTATCGCGGCCTCTGGCAGGTCCAAACGGGCCTGCCGGACGACTCGCGCTAGTCGCTGTCGCCGGCAGCGTCCGTTTCCGCAGCCTCCTCGGCCTCGGGGTCCCGCACCTCGATCACTTCCACATCAAAGTGCAGCGGCTGGCCGGCCAGCGGATGGTTGGCATCCACATCCACGTTAAAGCGTCCGACCTTAAGCACCGTGACCTGAGCCGGACCCTGATTGGTTTGCAGGTTCAGGATCATGCCGGGCTGCAGCTGTTGCGGCTTCACACCGAGTTTTTTGAGCGGCAGACGCTGCACATTGGCCTCCCGGCGTTCGCCATAGGCCTCTTCCGGCGGCACCACCACCTGGAAACTCGCCCCCGCCTCCTTACCGGCCATGGCTTTTTCCAGACCGGGAATAATATTGCCCGCACCGTGCTGGTAGCTCATGGGCTCATTCCGATCATGGGAGGCGTCCAGCTTGTCACCCGCCTCGTTGGTGAGGGTGTAGTGGAAGGAAACGATTTTTTTGTCTTCGATTTTCATCAGCCAATCCTGCAATGGTGCCCGTTGTCGGGCCGGCGCCGCTTTCGCGGTTGGGGCGCGCATTATACAGGGCCGAAGCGCCGGCGGGGGCTGCGCGGGGCCGACGCATGGGCTATGGTTGGCGTCCCTGCATCCGGACATTGCCTATGCGCTGCCTGACACTCCTTACCCTGCTGGCACTGCTGCCGGCCACGCTGACGGCCCAAACTACCGGCGCGCCGGCGCCCCTGCGCGTGGCCGCTGACACGCCCGGCGTAGAGATTCGTGAATGGCCCGTCCCCTGGGACGAAACGCGCCCGCGGGATCCGGACGTGGCGCCGAACGGTACCATCTGGTTCGTCGGTCAGGCCGGCGACTACGTGGGCCACTTCGATCCGGCTACGGAAGAATTCGCACGCAAAGATCTGCCGCCGGGTACCGGCCCACACAACCTGATCGTTGACCGCGATGCGTCGCTCTGGGTCAGCGGTAACCGTCAGGGTTATATCGGCAAAATGGACCCCAACAGCGGCCAGCTGCAGCGCTACGCCATGCCGGATAAAGATGTGCGGGACCCACATACGCTGGCCTTCGGTAAGGGCGGGAACATCTGGTTTTCCGCCCAATGGGCCAATCGGCTGGGACGTCTGAACCGACGCACGGGACGCATCGATCTGCTGGAACTGCCCCTGCCTCAGGCCCGGCCCTACGGCGTCAAAGTCGATGCTACCGGCCGACCCTGGTTTGCCCTGCTGGGCACCAACGCGCTGGCCACGATAGACCCGGAAACGCTGGCACTGGAGCTCATACCCACCCCGCGGGCGGAATCCCGTCTGCGCCGTCTGGCCATCACCCGCGATGACCGTATCTGGTATACCGATTACAGCACCGGCTGGCTGGGCGTCTATCAGCCCGCCACCGGCAACTTTCAGGAGTGGCCCTTGCCGAGCGCGAAGTCCGGCCCCTATGCCATCGCCAGCGATGCCCAGGACCGCATCTGGCTGGTGGAGACCGGCCCCGCCCAAAACCAGCTGCTGGGCTTTGACCCTCGTCGGGCGGCCATTTTCAGTCGCACCACCATTCCCAGCGGCGCCGGCGCTGTGCGCCATATGGTCTATGACCGCGAGCGCAATGCACTCTGGTTCGGCACCGATAAAAACACGCTGGGTGAAGCGCTACTGCCCTGATCTGCGACAACACCGGCCACAAAAAAAGGGGCCCGCTGGCCCCTTTTTTTAAGCATGGAAAAAGGTTGCTTAGCCGTAGGCCTGGGCCGCCAGAAGCGCCACGCGCTTGCGCTGCATTTGCAGGGACTTTTCCAGCTCGCGGAAGCTGCGGTCAAGCGTGTCCTGCAGCTTTTCCTTGCTGGCCTGCAGTTTCTCCTTGCTGGCCTGCACTTTCTCCATCTGCAGGTTCTGCCATTCCTTGATGGTGCCCAGGTACTCGGCGTATTCCCCTTCCAGCGTGTCCAGCAGTTCCTTCCAGCGCGGGTTGGCGGGATCCGCCTCCAGCCGCTGCCGGGCACGCTTGAAGTCCATGTGCAGACGCGCGCGCAAGATCTTGAATTGCGGCGTGCGACGCAGGTCTGAGGCCAGACCCAGGAAGGACGCGCAAGCGATCACCCATTTGTTCAGGTCGATGTTGAACCAGCGGATGCCGTTGCGGTAGTCGTTCTGAAACAGGTGGTGGTAGTTATGGTAACCCTCACCGTAGGTGAAGATGGCAATAAACCAGTTATCCCGCGCGCTGTTCTCGTCGGTAAAGGGCTGCTTGCCCCACATGTGCGCCAGGGAGTTGATAAAGAAGGTGAAGTGGTGGTTCAGCACCAGCCGACCGAGGCCGGCGAGCAGGAACACGCCCCAGAAGTCACCGACCATCCAGCCCAGAAGCATAGGCAGGCCGACATTGGTCAACAGCACCAGCTCCAGATAGTGCTTGTGCTGCCACATGACAATCTTATTCTTCTTCAGGTCCGGAACGATCTTGTAATCCACCTGACCGGAGCGGTAGTCGCGCAGCATCCAGCCTACGTGCGCGTACCAGAAGCCACGACCGATGGAATAGGGATCCTTGTCGTCATCATCGACGCTGCGATGGTGAACGCGATGCCGCGCGGCCCAGATCAGGATACTGTTTTGCACGGCCATGCCGCCGGCCACGGCCATCAACCACTCCCAAGCCGGATGGGCCTTGTAGGTGCGGTGGGACCAGAGGCGGTGGTAGCCACTGCCGATGCCAACGCCGGTAAACAGCATAAAGAATACGAAGAAGCCCCAGGCCCAGGCACTGAAGCCCTGGGTGATGCCGTACCAGGGCACCAGGATGATGGCAGCTAGGAAGGTCAGACCCAGGGTCAGGGTGACCGGCCAGTTACGGACGCCTTCCTTACTGAAAGCTTTCGGTTCGAGGTTGGTCATGAAATCGTACTCGGGTAGGTGCGACAGGCCAGCAGTTTAATGGTGCCGCGCGAAGATTTTATCAACTGCGCATGCCCTTGCCGGTGTTGAGCAAATACATGCACAGGACAAACAGGCCGACGCCGAAGGCGCCAATAATCACGTAGGTCATGGACAGTGGGACATCTGACACGCCTAGCATGCCATAACGGAAGCCATTAATCATGTACAAAATGGGATTGAATTGCGACACGGTGCGCCAGAAATCCGGCAGCAGGGAAATACTGTAGAACACACCGCCCAGATAGGTCAGGGGCGTGAGCACGAAGGTCGGAATAATCGCGATATCGTCAAACTTCTCCGCAAAAATGGCATTTACCATGCCAGCCATGGCGAACACGATGGCGGTCAGCACCAGTACGGAAAAGGTTACCCAGGGATGCTGGATCTCAATGGGGGAGAAAAACAGGGATACGGCCAGCACCACACCGCCCACCAGCATGCCGCGTACCAAGGCGCCGGTCACATAGCCGGCCAGGATGATCCAGTTCGGCAGCGGCGAAATCAGCAGCTCTTCGATGTGATGGCTGTATTTAGCGCCGAAGAAAGAAGAAACCATATTGCCGTAGGAGTTGGTGATCACCGACATCATGACCAGGCCCGGCACGATGAACTGCATGTAATCGAAACCGCCCATGTCACCGATGCGACTGCCGATGAGATTGCCAAAAATAATGAAGTAAAGGCTCATGGTAATGGCAGGTGGCACCACGGTCTGGCCCCAGATGCGCACGATGCGTGACACTTCCTTGCGCACAATGGTGCAGTAGCCGACCCAGTTCACGGACGCGTTCATGAGCGGCCCTCCGGCGCATCATCACCCTGCTCTACCAGGCGCAAGAACAGCTCCTCCAGGCGGTTGGCCTTGTTGCGCATGCTCAGGACATTGATCCCGCTCTGATCCAGGCTGGCGAACAGCGCGTTAACCGATTTCGTGCGCGGCAAGGTTACCTCCAGCGTGTTCTCATCGCGCAGGGAAATATCCATATTTTCGCAGCGCGGCGCCTCCTTGAGCGGCTCGCGCAGGTCCAGCACAAAGGTTTCCACGTCCAGCTTGGACAGGAGCGACTTCATGGTCGTGTTTTCGCGAATCTCACCCCGGTCGATAATGGCGATATTGCGGCACAGTTCCTCCGCCTCTTCCAGATAGTGGGTGGTCAGAATCACCGTCGTGCCACGCTCGTTAATGCGCCGGATCAGCTCCCACATGGAGCGGCGAATCTCGATATCTACGCCGGCCGTCGGCGCGTCCAGAATCAGCAGCCGGGGCTCATTCACCATGGCCCGGGCGATCATGAGGCGTCGCTTCATGCCGCCGGACAGGCCCCGGGACGGGGTGTCATGCTTGTCCCACAGCTGCAGCTCGCGCAGATAGAACTCGGCCCGCTCCAGCGCCTGCTTGCGCGGAATGCCATAGTAGCCCGCCTGATTCACCACGATATCCAGCGGTTTCTCAAACAGATTGAAGTTAATCTCCTGCGGCACCAGCCCCAGATAGGACATGGCCCGGGAGCGCTCCCGCATGACGCTGGCGCCAAACACCTTCACGTCTCCGGCCGTGGCATTCACCAGCGAGCTGACAATGCCGATCAGCGTCGACTTGCCGG
>JABSSV010000195.1 GCA_013213875.1 Lysobacterales bacterium | reverse complement strand
TGCTGCGAATCATCACCAACAAGCCGGACCCCACGGCCTTCGATTCTTTTGTCGATATCACCTATAAGAACGGTTCGGATGTGGATGACAGCTATGACCTCAGTGCCATGGCCAATATTCCCATCAGCGATAACTTTGCCATTCGCCTGGTCGGCTTTACGGCGGAAGACGGTGGCTTTATCGACAACGTGAATGGTGATTCCGTGCCCTACGGCATTTTCAATAATGCCGGTCAGGAGCGCGAGAACTTCAACAGCGTCGAATACAAGGGCGGCCGCATCGCGGCACGCTGGTTCATGAATGACGACTGGACCGCCACCGCCAGCGTGGTCTATCAAGACACCTATTCCAATGGTCGTCCCGAGCAGGACATCACCACGGGCCGGGAACTGGCCGTGGCGCGCTTCAAGCCGGATCAAGAATGGGACGATCAGGACTGGACTCAGTACGCACTCACCTTTGAGGGCGATCTGGGCTTCGCCAATTTCGTATCGGCCACTTCCTACTTCACGCGTGACTGGACCTATCGTCAGGACACGCAGACCTACGCGGCCTACTTCGGGACCTTCTGCTACGGCACCTATCTTGGCTATAGCCCCTACTGCTTCCAGCCGGAAGGGCAGGGTGCCTATTACAATGATCCCATCGGCTTCCTGCAAAACGCGCAGAAAGACACCAAGCTGGCGCAGGAATTCCGGCTGTCCTCTCAGGGGGACCGTCTTGACTGGGTCGCGGGCGTTTTCTACGAGAAGGCCGAGCAGGACTGGACCTTTGACACGCTGACCGATGGCTACAATCAGTCCCAAGCCTATGCCAACTGGCTCGCAGGTCGGCTTGGTCCCGTGCCGACGGTAGATCCGGAGGGTGCTTGGTGGCAGTCCGGCGACTCTACCGACTGGGAACAGTACGCGGTCTTTGGCGAAGTCACCTGGCACATCAATGAGCAGTGGGATCTCACGGTTGGTGGTCGCTGGTTCGATCGCTCTACCGATAAGCAATACTACGTGGAAAACCCGCGCGGTAACCTTGTCACCACCGGTGCCGACGGCCAGCCGGGCTTCCTTGATTTGCCGGCCACCGACAGCGACTTTGTGCCCAAGGTCAGCCTGTCCTGGCAGATGAACGATGACATGCTGTTCTACGCCCTGTACTCGGAAGGCTTCCGCCCCGGCGGTACCAACCGGACCCGTACGGAGTTTTCTTTCTTCCCGCGTCAGTATGAGGCGGACTTCCTGAAGAACGTGGAGTTCGGTACCAAGATGGTACTCGCGGGTGGTCGTGCCAACCTGACGGCCACCTACTTCAATATGAAGTGGGACAACTATCAGCTGGAAGTCATCGATCCGTCCAACGTGCCCTGTGGCGCACCTAATGCTCAGCCGGCACCGCTCTGCGGCCAGCCCTTCCAGGTGGTTGTGGGTAACGTGGGAGACGCGACCTCAGAAGGCTTCGAGGTGCAGTTGGATGCACTGCTGTCGGAGAACATCAGTGCTGGCTTTAATGCCACCTGGCTCGATGCCACGCTGGATGACGGTTTTAACTTTGCGGTCGAGGTACCGGCCGGTTCGCGCCTGCCCCTGACCTCGGAGTTCCAGGGGTCCTTCTACTTCCAGTACGACTGGGACGTGGACTGGTTCGGTGGTCGCGCGGATAACGCCTACGCACGTCTGCAATGGAGCTACACGGGCGACAGCCTCAACCAGATCGAGCCGATTCCCGCTGATGCGCCGGCGCCGCAGTATCTGCAGCCTAGCTATGATATCGGTGACTTCAAGCTCGGAACCGGTGGTGAGGACTGGAGCGTGCAGCTGTTCGTGAATAACCTTACGGACGAACGGGCCATCCTCTTCGACAATCCCTTTGAGTTGGATAACTTCTTCGGCAAACGGCGGCAGACCATCAACCGCCCCCGTGAATACGGCATTCGCTACATCAAGAACTTCCGCTGAAGCGACTGTCCGGCAATGCAAGACGGGGCCTTCGGGCCCCGTTTTTTTTGGGGCTGACTCTGACCCTTAGCGAATCACCTGGCCGCGCGCAGATAGCGCAGGTAGGCAAACCAGCCTATCAGTGCGACGCCGGCCGCGGCATGGGCCCAGCCGGCGGCGTCGCCGTAGCGATAGGACTGACTCATGCTGATGGCCAGTCCCAGGCCGCATAGCACCGTGAAAATGAGGGGTGGTCGCTGGCCTGGCTGACCCCGGGAAAGGTCCCATAGCAGTCCGCTTAGAGCCGCCCCCGCCGCCAGGATCAAGCCGCCCCAGGACCAGAAGGGCCCGTTGTCCGTTGGCAGGATCTGCCAAACGGCCCAGCCC
>JABSSV010000194.1 GCA_013213875.1 Lysobacterales bacterium | reverse complement strand
TAGAGGCCAGCTATGGCCTCAACGAAGCGGCTGTGATCCGTCTCATGCGTCAGGAGCTCAAGCCCAGCAGTTTCCGTTTGTGGCGCGCGCGCGTAAGCGGGCGCCTGACCAAGCATGGCAAACGCCGTGGCCGTGCCGTAGGCCGGGCCTATTGCCCCACCCAGTACAAACCGCGCTAGCCAACGGTTTTCTGCTGCGTCAGACGACGTCTGGATCTTGGTCTATGCTTTGAGGGACTGCTGCTGATGTGAACGTCCCCATGTCTGTTGCTGTGTTTGCTCAAGAACCCGCTCTGAATGATGCCGTGGCGCGTCAGCGTTTCTGCTGGCCGGTAGGTGCTACGCGGGAGCTGCCGGTGCCCCAGGCGGAGGCCTGGGCGCTATTGGCTCAGGCTGGTGGCCTGGCTCTGGCCCATCCCTACTGTGCCCATAACCCGGTGCGGCAATGGCCCGGCGTTGGCGCCCGTGATGAAGTGCACTATCTCAACGGCTTGTGCCTGGAGCGGCATTTCTGTCGCTGGCATGAAGGGCAGGGCTACGCCCTGGAAATCGGTGTGCGTGACGGGCCGCGGTCCTATGTGCGCTGGCAATTGCAGGCGCTGGATAGCCAGCGCTGCGAACTGGGTATCAAGGTTTACCCCTATTTGCTCCAGAAGGTACCGCGCGCCCTGCGCTGGCTGCCCTATCAGTTCCGCATTGCGCCGCTCCTGCGGCGCTACCTACGGGCCGTGTGCGCAGGTTATGCCTGGGTCCTGACCCGTCAAACACCAGTCCGACCCAATCAATTTGGCGCCCATCCCTGGTTTAGCTAAGCAGGTCTGCAGATCCGTTCCGTCCGGGCCTGTTCCCCGACGGCACTTACGGGTACATTGGTGCGGGGCTGTGTGTGGACACGGCCGGGAACTGGCCTGCCGTCAGGCGGCGGTGAGGGGAAGCAAAGTAAGGCGCCGGAGCAAATTAATGAAACTAGCTGAAGCACTGACTCATCGGGCTGATTGCCAGCGCAAGCTGGCACAGCTGAAAGATCGCATGATTCGTAATGCAAAGGTCCAAGAGGGCGAGCAGCCCGCGGAAGACCCGTTTGAACTGCTGGGCAGTTATCAGGGCAAGGTAGAAGAGTTTGAACAGCTGGTGATGCGGATTAATCGCACTAACAGTGACACGGCCTTCGACGAGCAGCTCAGCCTGGCCGATGCCTTGACGCGGCGAGATGCGCTGGCATTGCAGCGCGATGTGCTGTTTGAACTCGCCAAAGCGGCTACCGTGACCCAGGATCGACACCGGGCTTCAGAGATCGTTTTCCGCGGCGCGGTCAGCGTGCGCGAAACGCAGCAGCAGGCCGACCAGTTGGCCAAGGCATATCGGGAGTTGGATCTGGAAATCCAGCAGCTGAACTGGACCACGGAGCTGCTGGACTAAGTTTAAGACGGTAGCGTTACCGTCCGGGGCGAGCGTAACCTGCCAACTGGGCTCAGTTGGAATGCCGGTGGATGACGGGGCATCCCGGGGTTCGAATCCCCGTTAACTATTCAGCCTCAGAACCACTGACATGGGAACTGTCATTGTGACCGTTACAACCGCAACGCTGACCTGATAGTAACGTGAGGGTGGGTACGGGGTCTTATCACTTATGGCTTGGTTTGCGCCATGCTGTGCCTAGTTGAGCGCCGGCTCGTGATCAGAGCGGGTTCTGCGCGAACGGGATGCTGTTTGATACCTGCAGAGCGTTCAGATTGTGCCCCCCAAGCGCCGCTGGCAGGTGCATAAAAAAACCCCCGCCAGGAGCGGGGGTTTTACGAACTTCAGAAGGTACCGTGCCTAGAACCAGGTGAAGGTTCCGCGCAGGTACCAGGAGCCACCTTCGTAGTTGGCCGCGCTGCGGCGCGGATACTCCAGGCCCACACTCAGGCGGTTGGCGTTCGGTGGGCCCACTTTGTCGATGTACTCGTCAAAGATATTGACCGCACCCAGCGACAGACGCCAGCTGTCGTTCACCTGCCAGCCCAGTTCCGCATCGACATAAATCACTGAGCCGATCTTGGCACTGGGGCTTTCAGCAGCGCCAATACGGCCGCGTTCGTCGTAGTGATCGCCGAAGTAGTTTACCCGTGCCAGCAGGTTCCAGCTGTCGTTGAAGAAGTGGTTCGCTGTGAACACAAAACGATGATCGGGGTAATTGTTCTCGATGTCCTCCACCAGCGCGTCGCTGACCGGCTGGACGCCGTTGATGAACTGCTGCCCCGTCACCTCGATCTCGTTGTAGTTGTAGGCCAGGGTCATGCTCGTATCCTGACCATTTTCCCAGCTCACATTGGAATTCAGCACCACGTCCACACCCTTGTGTTCCACATCCAGTGCATTGGTGTAGAAAGAAATGCTCGTTTCCAGCCCGCTTGGCAGCGGCGGCAGGGGAATATTGCCGGTCCGGTAGATGCGGTTATCTACCTTGATCTGATAGAAGTCCACGGTCAGTGTGGTGGCATCGCCGAGATCAGACGTGAAGCCCAGGCTGATGTTCTGTGACTCTTCCTCGGTCAGGGGCTGGCCACCCAGATCGATAATGCGCGGATCCGTTGAAGGCACCAGGCCTTCTTCCACCTGCTGACCGGTGGTGCCGTCAAAGGTGGTGATGATCGTGGAGATATTCGCCTGACCGGGCGTTGGTGCGTGGAATCCGGTGGAGACCGCGCCACGAATCGCGAGGCTGTCACTGATACGGTAGCGGGCTGCCAGCTTCCCATTCAGCGTGTCACCGAAGTCTGAGAAGTCTTCGTAGCGCAGCGCATATTGCAGCAGCAGGCGGTCCGTGACGTCGTGCTCGATATCGGCGTAAACGGCCCAGTTATCGCGGTCAAAGCTGCCGGCATCGGCAGGAGACGGCGCGGCGAAACCGCTGGTTTTGCCGCCAAAATAGGCGTTTGGCTCACCGGCGATGATCTTGTAGGTTTCCTCACGCCACTCGAAACCGAAGGCCAGGTTGATGTTGTCGGTAAGCAGCTTGGAGAAGTCTGCGTTGATGTTCTTTTCTTCCTGCTCGTAGGCGCCCACATCAAAGTCCATCTGCGGAATCTGCAGGCTGCTGTCCAGTCCGAGACTGGTGTTAACCGTGTTGTTCAGGAAGTAGTCCAGCTCGTTGGTGCCGTAGCTGACGCTGAAGTCATAGAGCATGCCGCTGGCGAACTCGCCTTCCACGCCACCGATCAGGCTCAGGTCTTCCTGTGCACCGTCAAGGAACGGCGTAAAGCCGGCCGGCAGGCCCGTAAAGCCCTGCTCGCGGAGTGGTACCAGCGAGGGATGCTGCGGGTTGCGGTAGAAGAAGCGATAGCGGCCATCGGTATCGGCGTAGCCAAGACGCGCATAGAGCGTTGCGCTGTCTGAGAGATCAAAACCTGAGCTGATCCACACCCGCGTGCCGCTGCTTTCCGGGCGCCCCCAGGTCTGTAGCAGTGGCGCTTCGCCGAAGGGCGCGTCAGCTCCGATCAAGCTGGGATCCACACCGGCGTCAATCAGGCCCTGAAATTCCGGACGCTGGATGGCGCGGATCAGTTGATCATTCTCAATGTGCTCGACGCTGGCGTTAACAAAACCGTTGCCAATCGCGAAGCCGGCATTGGCGGCAAATTTAAGGTTTTCTTCGCCCTCATAGTGCTGGCCATACTGAAGGTAGACCTCGCCGCCGGAATCGGCATCTTTCGTTACAAAGTTGATCACACCGGCAATGGCGTCAGAACCGTACTGTGAGGAAGCGCAGTCGCGCAGCACTTCCACGCGCTTGATGGCGATACCGGGCAGCATGCCGATGTCTACCCCGTGCGCACCGTTACCAGCCGCTGGCGCAAAGAAGTGCAGCAGGGCGGAACGATGGCGGCGCTTACCGTCGACCAGGACCAAGGTCTGATCCGGCGCGGTTCCACGCAGGGAGGTGGGGCGCACAAAGGCGCTACCGTCACCGGTGGCTGGTGTGGCCGTATAGGACGGCACCAGCGCCTGCAGATTATCCGTGAGATCGGCGGTGCCGCCAAAGGCATGAAATTCTTCGCCCTGGAGTACGTCCACCGGCACGGTGGAGTCGGCGGCGGTGCGCGGACGTGCGCTACGTGTGCCAATGGTGATGACTTCCTCTATCACCATCTCCGATTCCTGATCAGCCTGAGACAGCGTTGTCACGCGCTCCGGTTGCTCGGTGTCCCCCGATGTGGCACTGGTTTCGGCCCATGCCGAAACGGAAAGTGTGCCAGCCATAGCCAGCACCGCACTGATGTGCGTCGCTAAAAGTGTCTTCTTCATGGTTGCTCCCCAACACTATCGTTATGTAGTTGTTAAATAACTATGCATGTCCGGAAGGTGCCTGTCCAGCCACATGCAGTTGAGTTTCTTTGATTTCATGGCTCTAAGCCTGACGGGTCTTCCCGTGGAAGCAAGCACGTAGTTCCCGTGCCCCTGCGAGCGGTGGTGCGTCAGGCGGCAGTGCCCGCACAAATGTTTCGATGAGCGCTGCATTGCTACTGGCTGGCTCTCCTGCATGCAGTTCG
>JABSSV010000193.1 GCA_013213875.1 Lysobacterales bacterium | reverse complement strand
GGGCAATGGCACCGCCCTTGATGTTGACCACGTCCTGACGGTCCAGCAGCCCCATTTCCGTGAGCACGGCCAGTGACTGGGCGGCGAAGGCTTCGTTCAGTTCGAAATAATCGATGTCCTTCAGCTCCAGGCCTGCACGTTGCAGTGCCTTTTGGGAAGCGGGTACCGGGCCGCGTCCCATGGTGGAAGGATCGCAGCCGGCGGATGCCATGGAGACAATGCGGGCCATGGGCTTTAGGCCCTGGGCCGCGGCCTTATCGGCAGACATGACCAGCATGGCGGAAGCGCCATCGGAAATGGCCGAGCTGTTGCCCGCGGTTACGGAACCCTGCGGGTTAAAGGCCGGACGCAAACCGCTAAGGGTCTCTACCGTGGTATCGGGCCGCACCACTTCGTCATAGTCCACCAGGACCGACAAGCCGTCCGCGTCATGGCCGGCCAGGGGGGTCAGCTCGTTCTTGAAGCCGCCACTGGCTAGTGCCGCACCGGCCCGTTGATGCGAGGTGGCGGCAAACTGATCCTGCGCTTCCCGTGAGATCTTGAAGACGGTCGCCAGCATTTCTGCGGTCAGCCCCATCATGGCGGAGGCCTTGGCCACATTCAGGGACAGGGCTGGGTGTCCATCATAGCCGTGGGTCATGGGCACGTGACCCATATGCTCCACCCCACCACAAAGGTAGGTATCTCCGATGCCGGCCTTGATGGCCGTGGTGGCCGTATGGATGGCGGTCATGGAGGAGCCACAGAGACGGTTCACGGTCTGGCCGGAAACCGAATGCGGCAGGCCCGCCCGCAGGGAAACTTGGCGGGCCACATTAAAGCCCTGCTCCAGCGTCTGCTGGACGCAGCCCCAGATCACATCTTCGATCTGCTCAGATTCAACGGCCGGGTTACGCGCCAGCAGTGCCTTCACCAGCTCAGCTGACAAGTCCTCAGCGCGCACATGACGAAACACGCCGCCCTTGGATCGGCCCATGGGTGTGCGTACGGCATCAACAATTACTACATCATTCATATCAATTCTCCGCTTGGCCGTCGCTTAAGAGCCGTAGTAGGTTTCGCCATTGGCGGCCATTTCTTTCATGCGCGCCGTTGGCTCGTACAATTTGCCCAGGTGCGCATACTGCGCGCACTTCTCAAGCACCACCGGCATGCCGAGCGTATCGGCGTACTTGAGTGCGCCGCCATGATGGGGCGGGAAGCCGATACCGAGAATCAGCCCCATATCAGCTTCATTGGGTGTCGCCACAATGCCGTCTTCCAGACAGCGTGCGGTTTCAATAATCATGGGCAGCATGTGGCGATCAATAATTTCCTCGGCTGAGAAGTCCTTCTGGCCCTCCGGCTGTACGCTGGCGACCAGCGCGTAGGCTTCCTCATCACGCTCTTTCTTCGGTTTGCCCTTGCGATCGATCGTGTACTGATAAAAACCCTTACCGTTCTTCTGGCCAAATCGCCCGGCCTGGTACATGGCATCCAGTGCCGATTCAAAGGTCTTGCCCATGCGATCCGGGTAGCCCTCAGCCAGCACGTCGCCCACGTGATGCGCCGTGTCCATGCCCACCACATCCTGCAGGTAAGCCGGGCCCATGGGCCAGCCGAAGCCCTCCATAACCTTGTCGACCTTGGCAAAATCCGCACCCTCACGCATAAGCGCCATAAAGCCGCCGAAGTAGGGGAAGAGCACGCGATTGACCAGAAAGCCGGGGCAGTCATTGACCACGATAGCGGTCTTGCCCATGGCCGTGGCATAGGCCACGGTGGTGGCGATGGCTGCCTCGGAGGTCTTCGCACCGCGAATGACCTCTACCAGCGGCATACGATGTACCGGGTTGAAGAAATGCATGCCCAGGAAATTTTCCGGCTGCTTCAGCCCCTCGGCCAGCAGGTCGATGGAAATGGATGAGGTGTTGGACGCCAGTACCGTGCCCGCGGCCACGCTGTCTTCCACTTCTGCCAGCACCGCCTTCTTCACCGTAGGGTTTTCCACCACCGCTTCCACCACGATATCGACGTTGCCGAAATCGCCATAGTTCAGCGTGGGCCGGATGTCAGAAAGTATTTCACCGGCTTTGGCGCTGCTGATCTTGTCGCGTTTGACCAGCTTGCCGAGCAGCTTATTGGCCTCGCTCATGCCCAGCTCAAGCTGCTCGTCCTTGATGTCTTTCATGATGATCGGCGTGCCTTTGCTGGCGCTCTGGTAGGCGATACCGCCACCCATGATGCCGGCGCCCAGCACCGCAGCCTGCTTGACCGGATGAGCCAGTTTCTGCGCCTGCTTGGCTTTCTTTTTCAGCAACTGGTCGTTAAGGAACAGGCCAATCAGCGAATTGGCGACCTGCGTCTTGGCCATCTTGGCGAAGCCCACCGCTTCCACCTCCAGGGCCCCGTCACGGTCCATGCCGGCAGCTTTCTGAATAGCGGTTACCGCGGCAATGGGTGCCGGATAGTGTTTGCCTGCCTTGCCGGCAATAAAGCCCTTGGCCGTTTCAAAGACCATCATGGCCTCGGTCTGATTCAGCTGCAGCGGGCCTTTCTTCTGTGCACGTCGTGCCTGCCAGTCGAATTCGCCGGCATTGGCCAGGGCAATCACTCTCAGCGCGGCGTCCTGCAGCTTGTCGGCGGCCACCACCGCGTCGACAGCGCCCACCTTGAAGGCAGCGTCCGCCTTGTTGGGCGACCCGCCCGCGATCCATTCAATAGCGTTGTCCGCGCCGATCAGTCGCGGCAGTCGCACGGTGCCGCCAAAGCCGGGATAAATGCCCAGCTTCACTTCAGGCAGTCCCACTTGGGCTTTCTCCGCCATCACGCGGTAGTCGGTGGCCAGGCACATCTCCATGCCACCGCCCAGGGCGATGCCGTTGATAGCGGTAACGGTCGGGAAGGGCAGATCTTCTATGGCGTTGAAGATCTGATTGGCCTCCAGGCCCCACTGCATAATTTGTTCTTCAGGCTGGGCGAAGGTCGCGCCGAATTCGAGGATGTCGGCGCCGACGATAAAGCCGCTCTTGGCGCTGGTGACCACCAGACCTTTTAGTGAGTCATCGCTGGCGAGCATTTTGGCCGCGGCGGCCAGTTCTTCCAGCGTTTGGTGATCGAATTTGTTAACCGACGCATCCTGACGGTCAAAACACAGCTCTGCGATGTCGTCAGCAAGTCGGGTACAGCGAATGGATTGGCCCTGGTACATGGTTCTTAGGTCCTTGGTTGACAGCCCCAAAGAGGGCGTGGGGGTTAGATTCTAGTCCTCTGGAGGCAGTTGTCCAGTGCTCACCGGAAGCCCGCACGGGTGCCTGCGCCAAAGCGAGTGGCTGCGCCTGGCGATGCGGACCCGGGCAGGGCGAGAAGCGGCGCCAGAAATCGGTAAGAAGTCGTTCAGCGGTGGCCTGAAAGCGTCTTATTCAATCCGACTTTTGCGTGCTTTAAGGCGCTAATGGGTTCTTTTGAAAACACTAAGCTAGATTTTCGCTGAAGAACGCCACTGTTCGCGACCAGGCCAGTTCAGCCGCCTCCGGGTCGTAGCGGCCGGTGGAGTCGTTGTGGAAGCCGTGTTTGGCGCCGGCATACATATGCATGGCGTAATCGGCGTCATTGGCCTGCAGAACGGCCTCATACGCCGGCCAGCTGGCGTTGACGCGCGGGTCGTCTTCGCCCAGCTGCACCAGCAGCGGACCGCGCACGCGCGGCTGCAGCGATTCGGCGGCGGGCGTTCCATAGAAAGGTACGCCGGCATTCAGGCGGTCTGGCATGACCGCGGCCAGCATATTCACAATATAGCCGCCGAAGCAAAAGCCGACGGCGCCCAGTTGGCCGTTGGCGTAATCGTGGGTTTTCAGGAAGTTGGCGGCGGCGATAAAGTCCTGTTCGATTTTGGCCCGGTCCAGAGAGCGCTGCATGCTGCGGCCCTCATCGTCATTACCCGGATAGCCGCCCAGGGGATAGAGCGCGTCGGGCGCCAGCGCCAGAAAACCGGCTTTGGCCAGGCGTCGCGCCACGTCCTTGACGTAGGGATTCAGGCCGCGATTTTCGTGCACCACCAGTACGGCGGGAAAGGGTCCCTCGCCCGGCTGCGGCTGCACCAGGTAGCCGCGCCCCTCGCCGTGTCCGTCCGGTGACGGGAAGGTGCTGAAGCTGGCGCGAATCTCCGGGTCGTTAAAGGACACTTGCTCGGCTGCGGCATAGTTGGGCAGCAGCGCCGAGGTCAGCATGCCCAGGGTCAAGCTGGCGGTGGTTATGGTGCCCAGCCGTGCCAGAAAGGTCCGCCGGTCAATTTGACCGTGGGCGTACTCGTCGTACCAGTCAAAGGCTTCCTGGGGGATGGGGTGAGCGGGCTGGCTTGCTTGGGCGCGTGACATGGCGGTTCCTGCTTAAAAGTTGCTTTACGTTATCTAGCTGCCTGTGAAACAGAAGTCGTGAGCACATTGGCGCTAGCTTTTGTCCAGCATCCTGCCCCGCTTGCGTTTTTCTCGCTTGGGAACCACGTGCCTTATCAGCGATAATAAGGGCTGTTAGCGCATCGTTCCGGAACTACCCATGAATAGCGATTTTCGTAAGCCGCTGCCCGGCACCGACCTGGATTATTTTGACGCTGAGGAAGCGGTGGAGGCGCTGCAGCCCGGCAGCTGGAAAACCCTGCCCTATACCTCCCGGGTATTGGCGGAGAATCTGGTGCGCCGCTGTGAGCCGCAGCGCCTGCATGAGTCCCTGCGCCAGTTGATTGAGCGCAAGCGTGATCTGGATTTCCCCTGGTTCCCCGCGCGGGTGGTGTGCCATGACATTCTCGGTCAAACCGCGCTGGTGGACCTCGCCGGTCTGCGCGATGCGATCGCGGAGCAGGGTGGTGATCCGGCAGCGGTGAATCCCGTGGTGCCGACCCAGCTGATCGTCGATCATTCCCTGGCGGTAGAGCACGCAGGCTTCGATCCGAATGCCTTCCAGAAAAACCGGGCCGTGGAAGACCGGCGCAACGATGACCGCTTTCACTTTATCAACTGGACCAAGACCGCATTCGAAAACGTAGACGTTATTCCGCCGGGCAATGGCATCATGCACCAGATCAATCTGGAGAAGATGTCGCCGGTGGTGCATGCGCAGGATGGCGTGGCTTTTCCGGACACGCTGGTTGGCACGGACAGCCACACGCCGCACGTGGACGCGCTGGGCGTGATTGCGATTGGCGGTGGCGGCTTGGAGGCGGAAAGTGTGATGCTGGGGCGTGCGTCCTGGATGCGCCTGCCAGATATCGTGGGCGTGGAGCTGACCGGAAAACGCCAGCCGGGCATTACCGCGACCGATATTGTGCTGGCGCTGACCGAGTTCCTGCGCGCGCAGAAAGTGGTCGGTGCCTATCTGGAATTCTTTGGTGAGGGTGCGCGTGACCTGCGTCTTGGCGATCGGGCCACCATCTCCAATATGACCCCCGAGTTTGGCGCAACGGCCGCCATGTTCTCTATCGATGAGCACACCATCGATTATCTCAAGCTCACCGGCCGGGACGAGGAGCAGGTGCGCCTGGTGGAAACCTATGCCCGGGCTGCCGGCCTCTGGTCGGATGCGCTGGAGGCGGTAGAGTACGAGCGCGTGCTGCGGTTTGACCTGGCTGCTGTGGGACGCAATATTGCCGGTCCCTCCAATCCGCACCGGCGCGTTGCGACACGTGATCTGGCCACCGCAGGCATCAGCGGTACGGTGGAAGATGAGCCTGGTCTCATGCCGGATGGCGCCGTGATCATTGCGGCCATTACCAGCTGTACCAATACCAGCAACCCGCGCAATGTGATTGCCGCCGGACTGCTGGCCCGCAATGCCAATGCGCGGGGTTTGCTGCGCAAGCCCTGGGTGAAATCTTCCCTGGCACCCGGCTCAAAAGCCGTGCAGCTGTATCTGGAAGATTCCGGGCTGCTGCCGGAGTTGGAGCAGCTGGGATTCGGCATTGTGGGTTTTGCCTGTACCACCTGTAACGGCATGAGCGGTGCGCTGGATCCGGCGATTCAGCAGGAGGTGATTGAGCGCGATCTCTATTCCACCGCGGTGCTGTCCGGCAACCGTAACTTTGACGGGCGCATCCACCCCTATGCCAAACAGGCGTTTCTGGCTTCGCCGCCACTGGTGGTGGCCTATGCCATTGCCGGCACCATTCGCTTTGATATTGAAAACGATGTGCTGGGTGTCGATAAATCCGGACAGGAAGTACGCCTGGCTGACCTCTGGCCCACGGATGAGGAAATCGAGGAAATCGTGGCCCAGCATGTGAAGCCGGAGCAGTATCGCGCCGTTTACGACCCCATGTTTGAGCGCCTGCGGGATGCAGCGCGCAAATCCCGGCCGCTCTATCCCTGGCGCCCGCAAAGCACCTACATTCGTCGCCCGCCCTACTGGGAAGGTGCGCTGGCCGGTGAACGGGCCCTGGCGGGCATGCGCCCGCTGGCCGTGCTGGGTGACAACATCACCACGGACCACCTGTCACCGTCCAATGCCATTCTGGCCAGCAGTGCCGCCGGGGAGTATCTCGCCAGCATGGGTTTGCCGGAAGAAGACTTCAATTCCTACGCGACCCACCGGGGCGATCACCTGACCGCGCAGCGCGCTACCTTCGCCAATCCGCGGCTGCGTAACGAGATGGTCCGCGATGATGACGGCGAGGTACGCGAGGGTTCCCTGGCGCGTTTGGAGCCGGAGGGTGAGGTGATGCGCATGTGGGAGGTGATT
The DNA here is from genome assembly GCA_013213875.1 of Lysobacterales bacterium. GTDB lineage: Bacteria > Pseudomonadota > Gammaproteobacteria > Xanthomonadales > SZUA-36 > Marinihelvus. The sequence goes on along the minus strand of JABSSV010000193.1, from coordinate 1,414 downwards.
GAGACCTACATGGACCGCGCGCAACCCCTGTTGATCGTTGCCGGTGCCGATTACGGCCAGGGTTCATCGCGCGATTGGGCGGCCAAGGGCGTACGCCTGGCGGGCGTAGAGGTGATTGTGGCCGAAGGGTTTGAGCGCATTCACCGCACCAATCTCATTGGCATGGGCGTGCTGCCGCTGGAGTTCATGGCTGGCAAGACTCGCCATAGCTACGCGATTGATGGCACGGAAACCTTCGACGTGGATGGCGCGCCCGCGCCCGGCGCCCGGCTGACGCTGATCATGCACCGGGCCAATGGTGAACGGGTGGAAATACCGGTGAAATGCCGTCTGGATACGGAAGAAGAAGTGCATATCTATGCGGCCGGTGGCGTACTGCAGCGCTTTGCCCAGGACTTTCTCGAAGCCAACGCTGCCTGAGGTTTAGTCATGCGACATGCAGCCCAAATCGGGGTACCCGCCATCTACTATCGCGGTGGCACCAGCAAAGGCGTGTTCTTCAAAGTGGAGGATCTGCCAGCCGCTGCCCGTGAGCCTGGCCCTGCCCGCGATGCCCTGTTGCAGCGGGTGATAGGCAGTCCGGATCCCTACGCCAATCATATCGACGGTATGGGCGGTGCCAGTTCCAGTACCTCAAAAACCGTATTGCTCAGCGCCAGCGATTCGCCGGACCATGATGTGGACTATCTTTTCGGCCAGGTCGCGATCGACAAGGCATTTGTCGACTGGAGTGGCAACTGCGGAAATTTGTCGGCCGCGGTCGGTCCCGCTGCCATTCGCATGGGTCTGCTACCGGCAGAGCGCTGTGTGCGTGATGGGCGAGTAGCAGTACGTATCCGCCAGTGCAATATCGACAAAACCATCGTCGCGCATGTGCCCATGTGTGACGGTGAGCCCCAGGAGACCGGCGACTTTGAACTGGACGGCGTGACTTTTCCCAGCGCCGAAGTGCGCTTGGACTTTCTGGACCCCGGTGATCGCTCCGGTGCCCTGTTTCCAACGGGACAGTTGATCGACGAGTTGCAGGTGCCTGGCGTCGGCACCTTTCCGGCCACGCTGATCAACGCGGGCATCCCGACCATATTTCTCAACGCGGCCGATTTGGGTTACGAGGGCACAGAATTGCGACCTGCGATCAACGGCGATGCGGCGGCCTTGGCCCGTTTCGAGACGATTCGTGCCCATGGTGCACTGAAGATGGGATTGATTCAGTCCCTGGATGAAGCGGCCACCCGCCAGCACACGCCCAAGGTGGCCTTTGTGGCGCCGCCGGTCGCCCATCGTGTCTCCAGCGGGCGGGAAGTGATGCCTGACGATGTTGATCTGTTGGCGCGGGCCCTGTCCATGGGCTTGCTGCATCACGCCATGATGGGCACGGCGGCGGTGGCATTGGGAACCGCCGCAGCCATTCCCG
>JABSSV010000192.1 GCA_013213875.1 Lysobacterales bacterium | reverse complement strand
GGGAAGATCAAAGCCTGGTGCTTGCTGGCCGCGCTGACATCGAGTCCTTCCGCACGGGCAAGGCGGATGCTATTGAAGCTGAGATTAGCAGCGCCCTGCGGGCCGGCGATCTGGAACTGGCGGAATTCAAGTTAATCGACCTCATTGCCCTGGGCGGCTTTGAAGATCGCGTCCAGGATCTGCGCGAGCGCATGGTGCGTGAGGAGAACTATGGGGCTTTTGAGCCCGGGCAGATTTTGCGAGATCCTTTTGAATCCGGTGCGGGTACGGCGCCAGCGGTGGTCGTCATATCTTCTGGCAGCTTCCTGATGGGCTCGCCCAGCGACGACAGCGACCGGAGTGATAACGAATCACCCATGCATCGGGTGACCTTTGAGCGTGGTTTCGCGCTTGGCCTGCGGGAAGTCACCGTGGGCGAGTTCGCGGCGTTTGTGGCCGCAACCGGCTACCGCACGGAGGCCGAGCTGGTGGGCAACGGCTCCGTCTGGGACGATGAGCTGGGCCAGCTTGCGGAGCGGGAAGGCGTCACCTGGCGCATGGATTACAAGGGTGAAGAAGCAGCCGATGAGCTCCCCGTTCTGCACTTGTCCTGGGCTGACGCTGCGGCCTACACGGCGTGGCTAGCGGAGGCAACGGGCCTGCCTTATCGTCTCCCCAGCGAGGCCGAGTTCGAATATGCGCTGCGGGCCGGTACCCGCAGTACCCACTGGTGGGGTGAGAATCGCCCCGATGAACTGGTGGAGAATCTGGCTGGTGATCAGGATGAATCCGTCAGTGGGCGTAACTTCAATACGGCATTTCGACGCTACAACGACGGCCACTTCGGCCCGGCACCCGTGGGCAGTTATCAAACCAACGCTTTTGGTTTGTTTGATATGGCGGGCAACGTCAGCGAGTGGATGCAGGATTGCTGGCATTCCAGCTATGCGCGCGCACCGGCCGATGGCTCGGCCTGGGTAAATCCTGGCTGTTCCCGGCGTGTGGTGCGTGGGGGTTACTGGGCCAGCGCGCCGCGGCAAAATCGTTCCGCCTCGCGTCTTTCTGCGCCCGCTGACCTGACCACACCGCAGGTGGGCTTTCGTATCGCCCGGGACCTGTTCTAGTCTGCCGTTGCGGGCAGCAACGCTGTTTCCTCGCGCAAGTCGCGTCCGCAGGGCGCGCCCTGAAAGTTGGCAGGGCCGCCGCCCGGTAAATGTCTATCGGAGTTAGGCACATGATTATTTCGCAACGTTATACCGCCTTCAGGCAGTTTGGCTGGTTGTTTTTCATACTTGAGCTGGCGCTGGTTTTTTGCGGGGTGTTTATTGCCCTGCAGGTGGACAACTGGGACCGCGACCAGGAGCGGCGCGACGGTCTGGTGGAAATGCTCGAACGTATCGAAATCGAGCTAAATCTGAACGAGGACATCATTGCGCAAAGCAACGCCCTGGCCGCCGGGGGCGAGCCGCAGCGCAGGGCGGTGTTTGAAATACTGGAACGCTGCGAGGCGGAAACGGACTGGCGCCTGCCGCTGAACGAGGTCATCAATGACCTTTTGCGGGATTTTTCCCCGGCCCTGTCCAGCATCACGCTGGAACAGCTCAACCGTCGCGATCCCTATCTGGACCTGCTTTCGCCAGCGTTTCGCACGGCTTTGAGCGCCTATACGAATCAGCTGCTGGAAGAGCAGCGTCAGCTGGCCTTTAACGCCTCCCTGCGCTGGAGCCAGCATGTCTGGTCCCATCCCCTGGTCACGGTAGGAGAAGGTTTTGCCATGCTCCAGGTCGCCGATAGCGCCAGCCTGGACATGCTGTGTCAGGACAATGACTTTAGGCGACAGCTTTTCGTGAGCGCGGGGTTTGTCATGAGCACTACCACCCGCCTGAAACGCTTTGCCACCTATATGGAAACTTTCCGGGCGGCGCTGGCACAGGAACAGCAGCAGCTGCTTCAGGGGGCTTGAACGGCCGCTGCGCTAATTCATTCCCGCCGTGGTTTGCGCCGTTTCATCGAGCATCGCGCGCTGTGCGGCCAGCGTCTGTTGTACGCGCTGCGACAGCGCTTCGAAGCGGGGATCTCCGCGCAGTGGTTCGAACAGGTCCAGCCGGGTAGATTCCCAGACCGTGTAGTCACCCGCATCGATGCGCGCCTCGAGCAAGCGCATTGCCGCCTCAAAATTACCGGCCATGGCTTCGCACAGGTATTGGTCAACGCGCTGGTCGGCGGTAGCTGCAAGCTCTTTGGGTAGCGCATGGCGCAGGTCTTGAGTTCGCGTAAACAGTTCTCTTGCCAGCGTGTCCTGACCGGTGCGCAGCAGCGCATAAGCTGTCAGGCAGCCTTCCCCGGGTGTTTGGCGCAGCTGCTGGTCCATGTCTTCGAGCCGCAGGAAGCCGGGTGTCAGCGTCTCGGCCATGGCAACTGCCCCTGCAAAGTCACCCATGAGCAAGCGAATCCATCGGGATTCCCACTCGGATTCCTGATAGACGGTGGACGGTGTATTTGCAAGAATCTCAAGCGCCGCGCTGTAGCGTTGCTCAAGTTGCGCATTCCGGCTAGCGGCAAGGTTCTGTAAGAACTGTTGCTGTGCCGGAGAGCTGTCAGGGTTGTTGGCGATCCAGTTCTCTGGGACTTCGGCCAGTCGCGCACGGTCTTCCAAAGTGACCGCTATCCAGGCAGAAATGAACGCGGGAATAAAACTGGTGCTATCCAGCCTGGCAGCCTCGGCCGCTGTTGCCCAGGCCTTGGCCAGTTGCCCCTGCTTGGCCTGTAGCTCAGCCATCCCGATCCAGGCGGGGAGATAGCCGGGCTCCAGGGCGATGGCCTGTGCCAGCTGCGCTTCCGTGTCTTCGTACAGGCGGTTGTCGCTCAGAAGCAGTGCCAGATTGGTGTAGTAAAAGGGCGTTAAAGGGTCCAGCGCAATGGCTTGCTCATACAGTGCTCGGCTTTCTGCAAAACGGCTGATGTCACCAGATATGAGCTGACCGTACCAGTTGTATGCCTGAGCAGAACCGGGCAGGCGCGCCAGCGCCTGCGCATAGAGCGCCTCAATGGGCTGCGTGGGCGCCATTGGGTCAAAAAAGATGCGCTCTACGTGAGATCCCGTGGCCTGCGCCAGCAGAGTTTCACCGAGCTGCGGCGCCAGCGCCTGAGCTCTGGCCAGCGCGGCCTTCCCGGGTTGTAGCCATTTTGATTCTTCAAAAACCAGCTCCCAGCTTGGCCTGACAAAATACGCCATGGCCAATCTGGCCCACGCCAGAGCGAAATCTGGGTCTAGGCGTGTGGCCTGCTCAAATTCGCGCAGCGCCTCGCTCAGTGCGCTGCCGCGCTGTTCAAAGGCCTGCAGGCCGCGAAGGTAGGCGCTGTAGGCAGCCAGGTTACTGGTGGGCTGTTGCTGCAGACTTTCCGCCTCTTCCGGGGCCAGGTTGGCCTGCAGCGCCTGTGTGATCTGGCTGGCAATCTCACTCTGGATTTTGAACAGGTTTTCCGCGCTCAGTTGTTCGTCATAGCGCTCCGCCCACAGCATCTGATCCGAAGCGGCATCGATCAGTTGTACGCTGATGCGTACCGAATCCCCGCTGCGCTGGACGGAGCCTTCCATTACCGTCGCGACATTTAATGCAGCCGCGATTTCTGGCAGCGGCGTTTCATGCTGGTCACCGGCATAGCGCTGTACGGAGGTCCGTGAGACGACTTTGATATCACCGATTCGCGCCAGCGTAATGAGCAAATCACTATGGATGCCATCAACAAAAAACTGATTGTCTTCGCTACCCCGATTCGCAAACGGCAGCACTGCTAGGGAGCGCGGCGGCGGAACAACGGCAGGCTTCGGCTTGGTGGCAGTCGCCTCGGTCTGGTCCGCCGCTAGCGGCGGCGCAGCATTTGCTGCCACCGCTGCAGTTGGCGTGGCTGGAGCGCGAAAACGGTCTACCAGTAACACCACGACGGCGGTGCTTAGGAGCGCGATGATGAGCACATTCAAACGTTTACCGGTCTGGCGCCGGATTGAGTGGGTGGGGTCTACCTGGGAGCTGCGCTTGAGGCCGCTCGGGGTTAATTCGAAAAACCAGGCCACCAGTAAGGCCAGGGGAAAGCCCAGCAGCACCAACATCACGACGGTCGGCCCCACGCTTTCGGGCAGGCTCAAGAGTTCGTGGAGCACTTCGGTGACCTGCAGTATCAACCAGGCGGCCACCGCATAGGTAATGGCCACGCGTACCAGGTTGCGTCGTTTAATTTCTTCAAAAATGTGGCGCAAATTGCAGTCCCCCCAGACCGTGATGCTGACCAGCTACTGCTGCGTGCCCCGTGGGCCTCGCACACGCTTGTCGGACCTGTTAATGCTAACACAGCGCAAAGAAGACGCGTGCGCTACGGCGCATTACAGCAGGCTCAGCAGTTGCCGGAGGAATCCTTGCAGGGTGCGCTCCATAGGCGCGCTAATTGGTGCCGGAGGAGAGACTCGAACTCTCACTTCATTTCTGAAAACGGATTTTGAATCCGTCGCGTCTACCAGTTCCGCCACTCCGGCCCGGAGGGGCGCACAGTATAACGATGGCCACCGCGGGTGGCCAGCGCAAAAGTCGGCTCAGGCTGCGTCCAGGGCGAGCTGCTTGGCTTCCTTGCGGTACCAGCCCGCATCGCCTTCTGCTTCAAACAGATTGCAGCTTTCCATGGCGTGCTGGTAGATGTGCACGGACACGGCGGTCTGCGTGCTGCTGGGGTTGGCGATCGTGTGGTATTCATGCGGGGGTATGAGGCTGCCGGCACTGCCGCAGCCAGCCATGATGGTTCCCACATCCTGAAATCGATAGCGCTGGCCCTGCTGCTCCAGCAGCTGATAGCTCACCACCTCGATGCAGCCGGACCAAACGCCCTCCACGCACCACATGCCATCGTGATCATGGATGGGCGTACCCTGGCCTGGCCCCCAGGTCATGGCGATCATGCTGTAGCCCCGGGTCGGATGGGTAAACAGCGCGCGGCGGGCGTAGTGCCCGGGGAGTACGGCAAAGACCTCCTCAGGCAGCCGAATGGCCGGATCGGCGATACACTCCACCAGCGCATGGCGCAGGCAGGTGGTGATCTCAAAGGGACACTCGCCGTCGATGGCGCGATCAATGCGCTCAATGAGGCGGTCTTTGCCCTGGAAGTCAAGGCTCATTTTTGCGGTAGCTCCTGTGGCGTCAGGTTCTGCAGGTAGTCGCTCACGGCATGTGCGAAGGTCTCCGAGTCTACCAGAAAAGCGTCGTGTCCCTGCACCGAGGACAGCACCTGCAGCTGGCTGTTCACGCCTTGCGCCTGCAGCGCATGGTGAATTGCCTGCTGCTGATGCGCGGGGAACAGCACATCGCTATCGACGCCGAGTATGAGCGCTGATTCGAGCCGCACGGGGGCCAGGGCGGTACTCAGCGATGCCTGCCCGGCGGCGGCATCGAAGCGGTCCATGGCACGCGAAAGATAGAGATAGCAGCAGGGATCAAAGGCGCCGATAAAGCGCTCCGCGGCGGCTTCCAGATAGGACTCGACCGCGAAATTCATGCCAAACAGTCTTGGCGCGTAGTGCGCCTGCGGTGCGCGTCCGAAACGCTCGCGCCACTCGCCGGCGGAACGGTAGGAGATCATGCCCAGCTTGCGGGCCATGCGCATGCCGTGTTCGGGCCATTGAGCATCGCTGTAGGCACCGTCCTGCCAGGCCGGATCGCTGACGATCATTTCCCGTTGCAGGGACCGGATTGCGATGCTGAAAGGCTCCGCATGAGCGGCGCTGGAGATGCTGATCATGTGCCGTGCGCCAGCGGGATTTTGCTGCAGCCAGGCCAGTGTCGTCATACCCCCCATGCTGGGACCGACCACGGCGAATAGCTGCTCAATCCCCAGAGCACTCACCGCGCGCTGCGTGGCCGCGGCAATATCTTCCAGACTCAGTTCGGGGAAGCGCAGTCGGTAGGGCTGGCCCGTGGCGGGATCCAGGCTGGCGGGCCCGGTGCTGCCTTTGCAACTGCCCAGGGAATTCACGCAGATGACAAAGAAGCGCTCGCTGTCGAGGGGTTTGCCAGGGCCGAGCATGAACTCCCACCAGCCGGGCTCCGGGTTCTCCGGGCTGGATGCGGCATGTGCATCCGGTGACAGGCCGGTAAAAATCAGGATCGCATTGCTGCGCGCAGCATTCAGTTCACCCCAGCATTCATAGGCCAGTTCCAGCGCAGGCAGTTGCCCACCGCGGGCGAATGTGAAGGGCTGCTGGCTATGCAGTATTCTCGTGGCTGCAGACATGAACTGGGTCCGTTGCTGGTGCGGGGCCGGTGACGGCGCATTATTATGGCGCCATTTTAACGCGGCCAGCAGGGAGGTGTCTCGGTGTCCGAGTCAGAACCGGTCGCTGCGCCGACAGGCGGCGGCAATTCGCGCCCCGTTTTCTCCTCCCCGACCGGTGTGCACCAGCGGCTGGACACGGTGCTGCAGCGGCATCGGGAGCGACTCTGGCAGGCGCCGCTACACGGACCCAGCGAACAGGCCTTCGCGCAGCTTGAACAATGGCGCAGTCAGCAGGGGTGCACGCAAGCTTTGGTGCTGGACAGCGGCTGTGGGACCGGCCTCAGCACGCAGCGGCTCGCGGCCCGGCACCCCGATGCCCTGATTATTGGCATTGATCAATCCGCCGCCCGCCTGCGTCGCGTGGGTGCTCATGAGCAGCCGCGGGCCAGCGGGCGCGTGCTGTGGGTGCGGGCCGAACTGGCCACCATCTGGCGTCACGCACGGGCGGCCGATTGGCCGCTACAGCATCACTATCTACTCTATCCCAATCCCTGGCCCAAACCCGCGCATTTACAGCGCCGCTGGCATGCGCACCCGGTGTTCGGCACCTTGCTGGCGCTCGGCGGCCGGTTGGAGCTGCGCAGCAACTGGCAGATCTATGTGCTGGAGTTTGCCCGGGCGCTAGAACGGCTGGGACAGGCACCGGAGCCAATGCAGACCTTACTGCCTGCCGGCCAGCCGCTGACGCCCTTTGAAGAGAAATACGCGGCCAGCGGCCATGATCTATGGCGACTGCGCTGCCAGCTTCAGTCGTCCGGCCCTTAGCCTCCCGGCGCGTTGCGCTCGGCCGGGTCGCGGCGAAAGCTGCCGATCAATGCTTCCGGGTCCATACGCTGGCGCTGCTGCCGGGTTGCATCGGCCCACCACAGCAGTTGCAGCAGTGTGCGTTCCAAATAGCCCTGCCAGCGCTGCGGGTCATCCTGAAACTGCCCCGTCTCATCCAAGGCCTGGGCGGCGCGCGGGATATGGATCATGGCCGAGACCGGCAGGCAACCCAGTTCACTGAGAAAGCCACGCAAGCCCACCGCGGCACGCATGCCACCCCACTGGCCGGCCGAGTAGGTCGCGATGGCGCTGGGCTTGTAGGCAAACAGGGAGCTGCCGAAATGATTGAGTAGGTGGGCCAGGGCCGGACTCATGGCATGGTTGTACTCAGGGCTGAGCATGATGTAGCCGTCGGCCTCCTGAATCGCCTGGGACAGCTGCTCAAGCGGCTCCGGTGCACGGTCTTTGGCGTAGGCAAAATGGGGCTTAAAAACCGCATCGAGCGGGTAGTCCAGCGCGTCCACCAGCTGCAGATCGTGATCGTCAAAAGCCTTCGCAAAAGCAGCTTGCAGGGCGCGCGCAACCCGCTCGCCGATGCGCCGCGGCCGCGGCGGGCTGCTGTCCCGCACAGATCCGAGAAACAGTAAGAACTTCATGGTCACACTCCCGCATGGCTAGCACCGGTAGGCTGCCCCATGCGCTTTCCCAGTGCAACGAGGGGCGCCATTTCATTCAACCTAAGCAAAGGGGTGAGGCGTTGAGCTGCGCTCCCCGGTCAACCTTTGCATCGCGGTTTTACACTTATTAACGCCACGCGTCGCGTGTGCTGGCGTAGCGTTAGATAACTGCTTTATCATGCCGGGATACGACCCTCGGCTGCCAAGAAAAGCCATAAAGACAAGATCGATACTAAGGAACACGCACATGTGCCAAAGATGGATGTTTGGGTTTTTACTTTTTCTGACCACGCCTTTAACCACCATGGCAGCCGTCAAGGAATACCAGAATCGCGATGCTTTTCAGGCAGCTGCGGGCTTTACCACGCAGGAAGACTTTAATTCCGTCCGTGTTAATACGGATTTTTTTCCAGATCCGGTCACATTGCCAAGTGGACTGACGCTGGTCGCTGATGGCGGAGATAATTTCATCGATGCCACCATCAGGGATGACGAGTCAGACGTTAACGGTACCACCAATGTCTTTTTCTTCACTGGCCAGCAGGATATGGAGACCAATGCCCGCATTCTATTGCCAGAACCGGTCAGCGCTTTCGGTGCGCAGTTCGTCGCCTTACAAGATACGGGAGAACAAACCCGTTTTCAGTTGCGCTTGGGAGATGTCGTGGTAGCAACCCTGGCGCCACCCAGTCGGCCACCCAATGGAAGCGGCGGGTTTTCGAACCGGTTTTATGGTTGTGTGGCTGGCGCAGGGGAGGCCTTTGACTCTATCTGGCTGGTGCGTGTGGAGAACGACGTCTTCGGCATGGACGATGTGGAGTTTTCCGGCAAGCCACCTCCGGTCCCGGTTTTACCGGCGCCGTTTCTCTTGCTATTGGCGGGTCTGCTGGCCGTATTTGGTCTGCGCCGGCTAAGTCCATAGGAATCGTCGGCTGCGGGCCTGCCGCCGCTACAGCAGATTATTTGGCTGGCCTTTGAATGGTGGGCGATACTGGGCTCGAACCAGTGACCTCTGCAATGTGACTGCAGCGCTCTCCCAACTGAGCTAATCGCCCTCCGAGGGGGCGCATAATCTAATCATTTGACCGCTCCGCGTCAAGCAATTTCAGGCGCTGGGCACCGCGATCCCGAGCGCCAGCCAGCGCGTCTCAATGCCCATGGCTTGACCCTTCTGATCCTGCTCTCCATCATGGGCCTGAAACATCGTCCGGGAGGCCCGTGTGAGCCAGCGCTTTAGCAGCTTCAGCAGTTTTTATCCCTATTACCTGCAGGAGCATCAGAACCGGACCTGCCGCCGCCTGCACTTTGTCGGCACCTCGCTCGCTCTGCTGGTGATATTGTTCAGTGCTTTCACCGGCTGGGGCTGGGGCCTGTTGCTGGCGCTCTTGTGCGGCTATGCGTTTGCCTGGCTGGGTCACTTCTTTTTTGAGAAGAACCGCCCCGCCACTTTCCGTCACCCCTTCTACAGCTTTGCCGGCGACTGGGTTATGTGGCGTGACATGCTGCTGGGGCGCATTCCCTTCTGATGACGCAGTGAATCGCGCCGTGACAGATCAGGAAGCGGAGCGCGGGCGAGCGCTGGCACGTATGAAGCGGCTGCCGCTGCTGCTTTTGCTGCTGATGGCGGTTATGTTTCTGGCCACGCTCAATCATCCGGCTGCCTGGGCCGGCTGGGTACACGCCTTTGCCGAGGCCGGCATGGTGGGCGCCCTGGCCGACTGGTTCGCGGTGGTGGCCTTGTTCAAGCACCCCCTGGGCCTGCCCATCCCGCACACCGCCATTATTCCTCGGCGTAAGGACGAGCTGGGCGATGCCATGGCGCGCTTTGTGTCTGATCACTTTCTCGCCCCGCCGGCGGTACGTTCCAAGCTCGAATCCATCAACCTGGCGGCACTGGGCGTGCGTTGGCTGCAGAGCGATCGAGGTCAGGAACGTTTATCGGCTTTGGTCGATGCCGGCATTCGCTGGGTATTACAGGCTCTGGATGAGCAGCGCGTGCGCCGTTTTCTGGCCCGGCTCACCCGCCAGCAGCTGGCCTCGCTGGATTTGGCCCGCACCCTGGGGCATACGATCGACTGGCTGGTGCGCGGTCAGCGTCATCAGGACATGCTGACCCAGTTGCTGCGCTATGCCATCGTGGTATTGAATGACAACCGGACGCTGCTACGCGAGCGTGTGGCGGAGGAAAGCCCCTGGTGGGTGCCTGGTTTCGTGGACGATCGCATCCTGCGTCAGGTGCTGGACCGCGTTGAGCTGCGGCTGCTGGAGATGAGTCTGGATCCGGAACATGAACTGCGCGAGCGTTTCAATGAATGGCTGTTGCAACTGGCGGAAGAGCTGCGGACGGCACCGGAGCACCGCCGTACCGGTGAGCGCCTGAAGCGCCAGCTGATTGAGAATGAAGAGCTGCAGGACTACCTCTATGGCCTGTGGGTGGATATCGCCGAGCGTCTTGCGGCAGATCTTGATGCCCCGGATTCGCGCACGCGCCGCGAAATTGCAGCTGCCGTGCAGCGGATTGCCCGGGAACTGGAGCAGGACCCGGACATGCAGGACTGGATTAATCGCTGGCTGGTCGATGCTATGGTGGCCGTGGTGGATCAGAACCGGTTGCAGATCGCCAGCCTGATCAGCGATACGGTACGCACCTGGGATGGGCATGAAACCAGTCATCGGGTGGAGCTGGCGCTGGGTCGCGACCTGCAGTTTATTCGTATTAACGGTACGCTGGTGGGTGGCCTGGTGGGACTGGTGATTCACGCCATCACCCAGTTTACGGCCTGATCCCTAACGCGCCTCGAAGCGGTTCGCTGCGACGTTTTTTACCACCGT
>JABSSV010000191.1 GCA_013213875.1 Lysobacterales bacterium | reverse complement strand
TGCAGCGAAGGTGGCAGGAGCGCTTGTAATTGCTCACAGCTCGGGATGCGCGTGCCGTCGAGTCGGTCGAGTAACTGGCGATAGGGCATCCAGGCGGGATGATCGATACGCAGCAGGTGCTTCCAGTTTGTCTGAGTTGTGGCTGGCCTCAACGACACATTCACGCTGCCCGTGTTGCTATGCTTGCATGATGACACGTCACTTGATTACCGCAACCTGTTTTCTGCTACTCGCCCCGGGGATTCTCGCGGCACAGGAGCCCACGACCGATGCCGCCATCGCGGACCGGGCCGTTCCCCTGTCGGAGGAAGCGCTCGCGAGTGCCAAAGAGGAGCCGTTTGAGCTGGATACCCTGGAGGTCACCGGCGCAGGGTTTGCTTTTCAGCAGGAAGTCACGCTGCGCTTATTGCGCACGGCCCTGAAGCGGCCTAAAAGCCGCAGTCAGGAGAATCGCGATGACTGGGTGTGCTGGATAGAAGAGTCCACCGGATCCAGCTTCAACTATCTCAATTGTGCCCGCAACGGCGACCTTTGGGCCCTGGAGCGCCCCTTCGGACTGGAAGGTCCAACCATCCCCGTGGCGGGTTACGGCACGATTCTGCGCAGCTCACGGCCGGTAAACCGCTGGAAGCTGCAGCAGGCCATGGCGAGTCTGAATGGTTCGCCGGAGTTCGATACGGAGTTTCTGGCCCTGGCACTGCAGGGGCAAAAGCCACCACGTGATATTCCGGACGAGGCGGAGTTGGACCAGTTCGCGGCGGCCTACGCTGCGGTAGCGGCACTGGCGGCCCGGGGACGCGACGAGGCCAGCCAGATTCAGACCATTGAAGATCAGGGCCTGACGCTGGAGCGATACAACCGCATCGCGGAACTCACCGAGGTTTATCAAACGCTGGAGAATGAGGTGGCATCACGCTTGGGGCGCTAGCACCGTATCTTCGCGGGGCAGCATTTAAGAGGTACAGCGGCCCATGCCTGTGCTCAGGCTTCCTCGCCGCGTTGCATATTTCATGTCGTTGACAAGCTGTTTTAGACCTTGCAAAGCGCTTACTATAGCCGGTCGGATTCGATGCGCGCTCCAGATGAGAACACCATGAAATTTGCTGTCCCTAAACGCCGACTGATTGCCGTCCTTTTGCTGCTGCCACTCTGGGCCTTGGCAGAAACTCCTGTATCCGTCATGCCTCTGGGGGAGGTGCTGGTCGATTACGAGCGCCGGGCGCCCGCAGAAGTGGCGCCCTTGAACGAGGCGATTCTGTCCGCGGAGGTCAACGCGGTGGTGCTGGCGGTGCACGCGGAGGTGGGGCAGCCCGTGACCGCCGGCGAGCTTCTGCTTTCTTTTGACGCGCGGGATTATGAGCTTGAGCTGGCGCGGGCGGAGGCCCAGCTTGCCGCTGCCCGGGCGCAGCTTGATGAGGCCAACGCGAAGCTCAAGCGCGCAGAGCGGCTGGGCGCCAATCAATACATATCTGCTGATGAGCTGTTGAGCCGGGAGACTGCGGTAAGCCTGGCGCAGGCTCAGCTCCGGCGCGATGAGGTGGCGCTGGCGGTGGCCCGTCGTCAATTGGACAAGTGTGAACTGCGGGCGCCGTTTGACGGCGTGGTGGTAGCGCGTCCAGGTCAGCTCGGCAGTTTGGCCAGCATGGGTTCACCACAGCTGCATCTCACGCAGACGGACCGCATTGAACTGAATGCGCAGGTGCCCGCCAGTCATGCGGATTCACTGCCGGCGGCGAGCACGGTCTATTTTGAGTCTCGTGCCATGCGTTGGCCGGTGGAGCTGCTGCGCCTGTCTCCGATTATCGACCCGGCGCGCCGCACGCGAACCGCCCGTTTTGCTTTTGCTGATGCGGCGCCAGAGGTGGGGCGGGCCGGAGAGCTGGTCTGGCGCGTCGCCCAGGGCTTACTGCCAGCCAACCTGGTGAGTCGTCGCGACGGGCAATTGGGCGTGTTTATTCATGAGCAGGGCAAGGCGGTGTTCTATCCGCTACCGCAGGCTCAAGAGGGCCGGCCGGTCGCGCTGTCACTGCCAGCAGCTACGGAGATTGTGGTGACCGGGCGCGAGAAGTTGCAGCATGGCGACTTGCTGGCGGTTAGCCGCTAGGCGGGGCGCTGGTCCATGTTCAAAAAACTGCTAACCAACCATCCGCTGGTGAACATTCTGTTCACGGTGGTGTTGGTCATGGGTGCGCTCTCTTATCTCAGCCTGCCGCGTGAGCAGGATCCCGAGATCAACTTCAACTGGGTCGTGATCAACACGGTATTGCCCGGCGCCTCCGCCGAAGATGTTGAGCAGCTGGTGACCGGGCCGCTGGAGGACGCGATTCGCAGCGTGCAGGACATTCGCTGGGTCATCAGCACCACGCGGGAAAACTCATCCAATATTCTGATCCGCTTCCGTGATTTGTCGGACCGGGAGTTCGACAAGCGCATTAATGACGTGCGGCGCGAGGTGCAGGCCAAGGCCAATGATGAGCTGCCGCTGGAGGCGGAAGATCCCTACGTGCTGGAAGTCACCAGTTCCAGCGGCTATCCAACGGCTCTGGTGGTTGTTCAGGGTCAGGCAGATGACGAGGCGCTGCGGCGCCAGGCGCGAATTGTGCGCGAGGATTTGGCGCGCCTGGCCGGCGTTGATCAGGTTAACGCTATCGGTCTTCGTGAACCGGAACTGCACGTTGAGATTGACCCCCGGGAGCTGGCATCGCGGGGTTTACTGGCCACCGATATCGCTGATCCGCTGGGGCAGGCCTTTCGTGACGTATTCGCCGGTAAGACGGATGTCAGCGGAGATCAGTGGCTGGTGCGCCTGGAAGGTACGACCAATGATCCGGACGTGCTGTCCAGTTTTCAGCTAAGCCCGCGCACACAGCCGAACACCCTTATCCCTCTGGGTGAGGTAGCGCAACTCAAACGTGGTCGCGAAGACCCCACCCAGCTGGTGTCGTTTGCCAATCAGCCGGCGGTCGGCCTGTCCGTGGTTAAGGTCGCCTACACCAATACCATCGCCCTGCTGGACGAGGTCAACGCCTATCTGGAGCAGAAGAACGCGCAGCTGGCCGGGTCCGGTATCCGCCTTATCCTCGCCGATGACCAAACGGTTGCTACCCGCAACGCGATTAGCATTATGCAGACCAATGCGCTACTGGGTCTGGGGCTGGTGTTGCTGGTGTGCTGGGCGTTCCTCGGTCTGCGCATTGCGTCCATGGTGACGCTGGGGATTCTGTTTTCCATCGCTGGCACTTTCTGGGTGCTGCTGTTTACCGGCAACACGTTAAATGTGTCCGTGCTGCTGGGTATTGTGATCGTGCTCGGCATGCTAGTGGACGATGCGGTGGTGGT
>JABSSV010000190.1 GCA_013213875.1 Lysobacterales bacterium | reverse complement strand
ACCGCTGGCCGTGGTGTTCGTCGTTACTCGTTGCTAGCTCCGGTCTAATCCCCGATTTTTTACATTGCCTCTTCTGAAGCGGATGTTTTAGCGATACCGTTAGCCAGCCATGTAAGCAACGGAGCATTGCCGATGCCCACCCAACGCATTCAGTCCATTGATTTACTGCGTGCCCTGACCATGCTGCTGATGATCTGGGTCAACGACTTCTGGCGCCTGACGGATATCCCAGCCTGGTTACAGCATATGCCCGCTGACGTGGATGCCCTGGGCTTTTCCGATGTGATCTTTCCCGCCTTTCTGTTTATCGTCGGTCTCGCCATTCCCTTCGCCACAGAGGCACGACGACGCCGGGGTGAGGGTGATCACGAGATTCTGGCCCACATCGCTTTGCGCGCTCTGGCCCTGATTGTGATGGGCTTTTTTATGGTGAACCTGGAAAGCTACAGCGAAGTCGGCGCACGGCTGAGCAAAAGCAGCTGGCAGCTGCTGATGACTGTCGCCTTTGTGTTGATCTGGAATGCCTATGAGCCAGAGCGGGTGTCGGCGCGGGTACAGCGGCTGCTGCAAGCAAGCGGCGTGCTATTGCTGATGCTGCTGGCGGCGCTCTTTTCCAGCGATCCCAGCAGCAACTTCACGCTGATGCGGCCCCACTGGTGGGGCATTCTGGGCATGATCGGCTGGTCCTATCTGCTCTGCGCGACAGCACAGCTTTTCCGGGGCCAGTCCCTTCGGGCCATGACGGCAGTCTGGTTGTTCTTTTCCCTGTTCAACATCGCTGCCTTTGCCGGCTGGCTGGAACCGCTGGGTTTCATGCAGCCCTATCTCTGGCTGATCGGCGATGCCTCCATGCCCGCCATGACCATGGCCGGCTGCGTGATCGCAACGCTCTACCAGCGGCGCTTCAGTGGCGACAACGATGGCCGCCGGTTTCTGCTGTTGTTACTGGTAACAGGCGTGCTGCTGCTTTTGGCCGGGCTCGCCCTGCGACCCGCCTGGGGCATCTCCAAGATTCTCGCGACCCCGGCCTGGACCCAGCTGTGCACGGGCATCAGCGTGCTGTGTTTTGCCCTGTTCTACGGGCTGGCCGACCTCCGTGGCTACTCACTCTGGCCCAGACTGCTGCTACCGGCCGGGGTCGCTACCCTGACCTGCTATCTGGTGCCCTACGTGGCTTACCCTCTGCTGCAGCGCCTACCTGTGGACCTGCCGCCGATGCTGAGCAGCAGCGCTCCGGGGCTGCTCACCTCGGCACTGTTTGCCCTTGCCGTCGTGATGCTCACGGGCGGTCTCAACCGAATCGGTATTCGGCTCAAGATCTAGACCCAAGCAGAGGGCCCTAGCCAGCGGCCAGGAAAGCTGCCGACCCGGGTCATCTGAGCTGGAGCAGATCGGCCTATTAGCGCGTAGTGACGGCGTCCAGGATCCGCCGGATTGCCTCATCACTGCTTAGCGCGGGTTGCTCGGGCAGCGTATTCCAGCCCGTGAATACGACGACCAGATCCAGCTCCGGCAGCGTGAACGGAATCTGGCCACCATAACCCGAACCCATGATGGCAAGTCGCTCTTCATCGGCGAAACGATAGCGATGCAACCACCACTTGTAGCCATAGGCCCAACTGCCGTCGTCCGTAACCGGCACCTGTGGCGTCACGGACGCCTCAATCCAGCTCGCCGGAACCCGCTGTTGGCCATCCCAACGCCCCCGATCCATCACCAGAACCATGATTTTCGCCAAGTCCCGCGCGGACAGATACAGACCTTCCTGAGCATCAAGCAAACCGGTGGGCGTGCGCTTCCAGAAATGCTCAATATGCAGGGGGCGGAAAAGGTGCTCAACCGCGTATTCCTCCATATCCATGCCAGTCGTGAGGTTGAAAATGTGCGCCAGTATGAGTGTCGCGCCGCTGTTATAGCGAAACACCTCACCCGGCGCATGAGCCATGGGCTGATTGATGGTGTATTGCACCCAGTCTGCTGATTGCTGCAAGGCCGTCCAGGAATTCAGCGGGTCCGTGTAGGGCAGGTCTTCATTCCAGTCCAGCCCCGTGGACATGGTCAGGAGATGCCGGATTGTCATGGCCCGTTTGCGCTCGTCCGCATGCGCAATGGCTTCAGACTCAAAGAACGTAAGAACCGGGGTATCAATGTCTGGGAAGTCATTCCTGCCGACGGCGATACCGACAATGAGGGCCGCCACACTCTTGGTAACCGACTGCATGGTGTGCAGACTTCCCTTCTGATAGTAGGGGTGCCACCAGGCACTGAAGTAGTTGTAGGGACCCGTGAGGTCGCCGACCACCAGGGGACCGAGCTGGCTGGCCTGGTGCTTATAGACCTGAGCATAATCATGATCATAGTAGCGCTCGAAAGCGATCTTGCCATTTCTGATGACCAGCATGGAGTCCACGTAACCATATTGACCACGGCCTATATCAGCATCAAAGGCAGCCAACGCGTCGGCATCGAGACCGACTGCCGATGGTGTTACCGACGGCCACTCCCAGGATGCCGATGGATCCTCGGCAAAAACAGGCCCGACAGCCAAGCAAAGAACCCAGGAGATAAGCAGGCATGTTTGTTTCATGGTTTGCACCTCTGTAGGCAGACTGTCAGCATAGAACACCGGCCGGGCACTAACATGCCGTACCGGAGGCGCTGTCGATTAGCCGCAGCCAGGAGGCCGTCTCTTTCGCGCCGGCCGACGGCGCTGTTCGACCTCAAGGCCATCACTGATCGTTAAAAGGACAAGGTCAGGCGCCTCACATCTGGAGTGCAGCCTATGCAAGGCGGGATGCTTTCTCTGCACAGTGAGATTGGGATCAGTTGCTGGCAAAGCCATTCCGGCCTGGGGCCGCACACGGTGCCCGTTCAACGAGGCCCGCTAACGCTAAGGGCGGCTGCCTTGCGGGCACGAGGGCCCCGGATTCAGATCGATGCGCAGCCCAAAAGTCGTATGGACTTCACAGAAACTGTTGCTGCGGGCAGTTTGAGCCTATAGTGCAAGTT
>JABSSV010000019.1:2502-8001 GCA_013213875.1 Lysobacterales bacterium | reverse complement strand
GCTCCACCAGCGCCCTGCCGCCATTCGTGCCGCCCATGAAAGATATTTGGAGGCCGGCGCCGAGCTGCTGATCACGGCCAGCTATCAGGCCAGCAGGGCCGGCTTTGCCGCCCTGGGACTCGGTGCCGAGGAAGCGGACGCGCTATTGCAAAGATCCGTGCAGCTGGCCCGCGAGGCCAGTAGGGCTGCTCATGTGCCGGATGCATTGGTGGCCGCGAGCGTGGGTCCCTGGGGCGCGGTGCAGCATGATGGCTCCGAGTACACCGGTCGCTACGCCATAGCCAGTGACGAGCTCGCCGCTTTTCATGCGCAAAGACTGACCGTGCTTGCCGCCGCACGCCCTGATCTCCTGGCCTGTGAGACCATTCCCAATCGTCAGGAGGCGCAGGTTTTGGCCGAGCTGCTGCATGACCATGAGCTGCCGGCCTTCGTCAGTTTTTGCTGCCGTGATAGCGCACACCTTAGCGACGGCACGCCATTGGCCGAGGTGGTCCTGCTTTTTCAGGGGCATGCCCGGGTGCGGGCATTGGGCATTAACTGCACGGCCCCGCAGCACGTCGCAGCCCTGCTCCACATCATGCGTGACACGGTACCGGATATGCCCCTGTTGGTTTACCCAAACTCCGGTGAGCGTTACGATGCGGCCGCCAACCGATGGTGCGGAACGGCCACGGCCGCAGAAGTGGCCGCCGCTGCAAAGGGTTGGCAACAGGCCGGTGCCCGCGCCATCGGCGGTTGCTGCCGCGTGGGCCCGGAACATATAAGCGCATTGAAGCGCGCCCTGAGAGAGACATAAGACATGAACGAGCAGGCACTGGCCATTCAGGATCAGTACGACGAAGGGTTCCAGCTATGCTACGGCTGCGGCTCCCAAAATACATCGGGATTGCAGCTAAAAAGCCATCGCCAGGGCGAACTGGTTATCGCTGAGTACCTGCCCAGCGGGGACCAGCTGGGCGTTCCCGGTGTCGTTTACGGGGGGCTCATCGCGTCCCTGATCGACTGTCATGGCATCGCCACGGGCGCGGCCCACTTCCAGGCTACCGAGGGCGGTCTACCGCCGCGCTGCGTAACCGCCTCACTGCACGTGGAGTATCGCGCTCCAACGCCCATGAATGGCCAGCCGCTGCGGCTGGAGGCCTCTGTGTCCGACGCCTCCGCACGCAAGGCGGTGGTTCAGGTAAGGGTCCTGTCCGGCGACCAACTCACCGCAGAGGGTCAGGTCATCGCCGTGCGCATGAAACCGCAAGCCGTCTGAGATGCAGCACTAAAGCCGGTAGACCGGATGCTGGGCACGGGGGTCGTAGTAGGCACGCATCTCCGGCTCCAGTTCGCTCAGGCGCTGTTGCCGGTTTTGCGGGTCGGGATGAGTGCTCATCCATTGCGGAGGCGCCTGACCGCCCACAGCCCCCATTTTTTGCCACAAGGTAGCCGCCGCTGCCGGGTCATAACCGGCCCGGGCGGCCAGCTCGATGCCGATGCGGTCCGCTTCCGTTTCAGCGACGCGACTGTTGGGCATATTGATCACATAGGTCGCCGCCAGTGCGGCTCCGCCCAGTGCGGCGGCGTGGCTATCGGATGCGATACCTACCGCCAGCACGCCGATGGAACTGGCCATGCGGACTGACATCTTCTCTGCCGTATGATTGGCCAGCGCATGCCCGATCTCATGTCCCATAACCTGGGCCAATTCGTCATCGGTAGGCTGAACCTGTTCCAACAATCCGGTATAGACCGCCATGCGGCCACCCGCCATACACCACGCGTTTACATTGGTCGGGTCGTCAATCACCACCACGTTCCAGTCCCAATCTGCCGCGTCAGGTCGCATCACGATTGCCTGACTGATCAGACGCCCGGTAATTTCCTTAACCCGACGATTGATCATGGGGTCTTGGGATATCTGCCCCTGGGAATCGAGGTCCCGCACGGTAGCCAGATAGGCGGATTTTGACTCGGCAATAGCGCGGTCCTCGGAGACCAGCATGAGTTGATGACGGCCCGTCGGGCTGGTCGCACAAGCGCCCAGCAGCGCAACCATCGCTAAAGGAAAGCACAGTGAACCCAGTCGATTCATGGTCAGGTCTCCGCAAATGTAGAAAGGTGCGCCAGATAGCGGCAGCGGCACCGCCCTGCCTCTCAAGCCTAGCGTGCGCCGTTATAGCCTGCCACCCGTTGCCTGGCCTTAGGCCTCGGAGTTGGAGACCCCGGCCAATCAGTCCAACCAGATATCGAAACGCTGAGCGCTACGATCGCTCGAAGCGGACGTCATGGCCTGACGCGTTGCCCGCAAGGCCAGCAGCGGATCTTCCAGCAGCGCCAACTGCTCATAAAAGCGGGTGAAAAACGCAGCGGCCACCGCATCGTCACTGGGCCAGTGACTGGCCAACACTTGGCGCGCTCCGGCCGCCAGAAGATCACTGACCAGAGGTGGACGCCCGCTGGTGGAAAGCGCCGCTTCCGGCGCCCTGCGTTGCATCTGACTCAGGCTCACCAGCCGCGCACTGGCAGGCGCAGCAGCCAGACCGGCAGGCGGAAAGCGCGTGCGGCCCAACCCCCGGCCGGGCTCTGAGAGTTCCAAGTAGGACGCCCCCGGCTGCGCCGGCGTGAGCACAGCGGGCATGGCCAAATGCACCAGTGATGCACGGGCGTAGGCCGGGGTAAGAAATTCGTCAGGGAGCAGCGCTGATCCCTGCACCACCGTCAAATTGGGGCCAATAAACGGCTGCATGACGGCACCCAGTTCACGGTTGCTGCCAATGCGCTCCAGAAAACCGGGGCTAAAGTCAGTGGGCGCACCCGCGAGCCACAACCCACCTTCCTGCGGCCTCACGCGCACGGGCGGCGCTGGCTTGCGCGCGGGAAAACTGGCCAGCCGATAGACACGATGGCGGTCACCGAACCGCTCCCGACCCAGCGCTAGAGCATTCAGTGGCACGCCCGCCAGGGCGGCGTTGGCGGGCACATAGATCGTTTCCGGCAGTGCCTGCTGCAGGGGTCCCAGAAGCCGGTCACCCCATTGCGACATCAGGGCGTCAAAGGCGGAACCATCGAGCACGCTGGCGTCCCTGACCAGGTCCGGCCAGCTACCGGCCTCCAGCGCCCGACCCAGATCCCACTGGCGCGTGCCGTTGTTGGTTGCCAGCACAGCCAGCCAGCGCGTTTCGCTGAAGTAAAAGTCGAGTACGGCCTCATGCTGCCCCAGATCCGCCACCCATTGCTGCAGCGCCTCACGCTTCAGGAAACGCAGTAGCGACCGGTGCTGTACGCGCACGGTCTCCATGGCTGTGAGCAGTTCCGCTTGCTCGTTGCCACGCAGTGATTGCGACGCCTGCCGGGCAAGATCGGAACGCATTTGCAGTTCCGCTTCTGCGGCATCAAGACCCGTCCCCTCCCACCAGGAGTCGCTCGCAAAAGGCAGCGCGAGACCCTCGTCGGCGGCCGTCAACCAGCGCACGCGCGCCAAACCCAACAGAAGGTCCAGGGGCTTTTGCGCCTGCGCCAATTGATCAAGATAGTTTTGCTGTAGCTTTTCAATGTGCTGCCAGTACCAGGAGCCGAGCACGCCGGGCAACACATAGCGGGTGAAGGTCAGCTCTTCTACCAGGCGGTTCATGGTTGCGCGAGCCCCGGCCGCGTCACCGCCCCGACGCTGCAACTTTGCCCAGGCCCAGCGACCGGTCGCGGCATGACGGGGCATGGCGCTCTGCAGCAGCCGCTCATAGGCGGCACGCACCTGGCCGGTGGTGCATGCTGGCTGCAGCGTGCACAGCTCCGTTTGCGCCAGATCCCGCCAGCTTTGCGGTGCCTGCGCGCGATTCGCAAGCTCAGCCAGGGGCACCGCGGCACGGTTCCTTGGGCCCGGTTCAGCAATCGCATCTTGAGCGCGCTCCCAGTCCCAGGACGCGCGACTTGCAGGGGTATTCAGATAGGCCTGTTGGGCCTGCCGGGCCGTCCGCATGCGCTGCCACTGTTCCTGCGCGCGGGCCACGCTAGCCAGCACGCTGATACCGTAGCCCACGTCCAGCACCGCCGTGGGTCGCCGATAGGCATCCCCGCCGGGTACCGTGACCGCCGCACGGGCCCATCGCTCTGCCTGATCCAGGTCACCCAGCTCAAAGAAAGCACGGGCCTGCTCCAGCTGTAACTGGGCGCGGGTTGCGCTGTTGTGCTCAAATTCCAGCGCCTGCTCAAGCACTTCCAGAGCCGCCGGGTAGCGATAGGTTTGGTTGAGCAGCCTGGCCTGGCGCAACAGATTCAATGCCAATTCGTCACCGGCGCCTTCCTCAAGCAACTGGGTCTCAATTGCTTTGAGCACGGCGCTACTGGCCGTCACATCGTTCTGACTGCCATGAATCGCAAGCAGGCTCTCCCGGATCTCCGTCGCCAGATCGCCAGCGGCAATGGTATCTGCCAGTTGCAGGGCGGCCTGGTAGCGCTCCAGCGCGCGCGCCGCATCATTGCGCGCCGCAAAATCGAGGCCACTGAGAAACAGCGCACTGGCGCGCTCGAACTGCTGGCCCTGAGCCACCGCGGCGCGCAGGGATCGCTCGGCCGCTTGCTGCACCGGATCTTGCTGCCCTTGGTCCGGCAGCGGCGCACCGGCGGCCCGCAAGGCCGCGAGGGCACGCAGCTCCAACTGTCGCAAGGCAAGCTCAATCGTACGGTAGCGACGCAGGTTAGGGTCTGCATAGAGCAACTGAACCTGCTCCAGAGCGGCATGGTTATCGCCCATGCCAAACTGCGTCAGCTGCGCCGCATAGAAGCGGGACCAGAGCCGCAGCTCGTCCATACCGAAATGCTCAAACAACCGCGCCGCATTGTTTAGCGCATTAACCCGCACGGACCAGCCAGCGGCACTGTTGTCCTCCGATAGCCGGAGTGCAAAGGACAACCACTGATAGGCCTGTGCCAACTGGCGGCTACGATCATCGCGAACGGTAATGCGGCTAAACCCCACCTGAAAGGTGCTGCGGTTCGTGACCAAAGGTGCCTTGAGGCGAATGTCGAGCTGTCGCTCCTCCGCGGCCGGCCCCACATACATAAACAACGGTGCCAGACGCACTGCAGGCAGCGCCGAGGCCTGCAACAGCTCGCCCTGAATATCAAACATACGCGCTTCAAACTCGGCTTCAAGGCCGTCAATACGTACCAGCAGGGCCTCATCTGTCTGCTGTCTGACGAAGTACTCCCGCGTCATGCCTAGCTCGCTGGCGCTGACGCCGGAAATCAGCAGGCTCAGACACAGCAAAGCCAGCATGTTCAAGCGCTGACTACGAATCAACTGGGCCGTCCAGCGGCCCAGCTTGTGACAGTATTGATGCAACGGAACTCCCTACCGAGGCTGTCTGGGATTGATTACACTTGCCGCAAGGTTGCTGCATTGAACCCAGCACCCCACCCTGCTGTCAACGACCTAGAGATTCGTGGAGTAGTGAGCATTGCGAAGGCCCGACCGGGAAACCAGCGTATTCAGCACCTCAGCTATTGATCTGTTTG
>JABSSV010000019.1:0-2402 GCA_013213875.1 Lysobacterales bacterium | reverse complement strand
GCCGGACGATGCCTATAGCAAGACTCTGGAACTGATGGAAAAACGCCGCCTGAGCATGGGTGAGCTAGAAAGTACGCGAGCGCAAAGTACCGCCATGCAGAGCGAACTGGAGCGTCTGAACACGGCCAATCAAACCCTGGAGCAGCAACTGGCCGCACTGCGCCAGGAATTGGATGACGTGGATCAGCAGCTGGCTTCCCTGGATGTCCCCATCCCCACACCGGAGGAACTTCCTGAGCCTGAGGCGCCGCAGTTTTTAAGCGAGGGCGTGGAGTTTTCTATTCTGGGACTTGCCAGCGAGTCGAAATCCTTTGTCATTGTCATCGATATGTCTGGCAGCATGATCGACTATGCCGACCTCATGCTGCGCTCGGTGCTGGATATTCTGGCACCTTTGGACGCTAGCAATGAATTTGCCATTGTGGGCTATCAGGGCGCGCCGGAACCCACCCTGTGGCGTTTTCCCGGTGGCGAAAAGCTGCTGCAGGCGACGCCGGAAAACCTCACTCAGGCCCGGGAGTTCACCCGTGGACTGTCCCGCAAGTTTATTGGCACGACGCCTACCCATATGGCACTACAGGCGGCCCTTGCCTACCAGGCCAATGCGATTATCTTGCTCAGCGATGGAGAGCCCAACAGCCCGCCGGGCTTTATTATTGAGAACATATCCAGCCGCAACCAGTACCGGCAAACCGAACTACACACGGTCGCTATCGGTGATTACACACACAACCGGAATTTGGTGGTGTTTCTGCAGACCCTCTCGCGCCTGAATAACGGCGACTTTGTGGGTGTTTCCCGATGAGAACCCGTTTACGGAATCAGGGCGTTTATTCCCTGTCAGCGGTTGACCTGTTTGCCTCCGCCATGGGCGCATTCATTATCATCACGATTATCCTGATGCCTGACTACCAGAAGGATGTGCGCCTTGAGGGGCATCTGCGCTACCTGGAAGCCCTCGCCGGACGCACCGACGCACGGCTGGACGAATCGCAACTGGGACAGGAACGCTTGACCATGGCCTTCGGGGCAGCTCAGGCCCGGGCGCAGGAACTGGAGGCTGAGCAGGCCATTATCAGCAGCGCCCTGGCCACGCGCGCAGCACAGCTGGCTGCGGCTACCCGCCAACCACCCACGATAGCACCCGAGGTGCCGGAACAGACCAGCGAGGAGAACCAGCAATTGGTGACCTTTCGCTTTCTGGGCCTGAAAACGGATCAGACCCGGTTTCTGCTCATGCTGGACATGAACAAATACCTTGCCGAGCACCGGGAACTGGTGGTTCGTTCAGTCACACGGGCGCTGGATTCGCTGCAACCCGGCATGGAATTTGCCCTGCTCGGCTTTCAGCAACTTGATAGCGGACCGGCCTATTACCGCTGGCCGGAGAATGGCGACTTGGCTCAATTCAACACGCGTAATCGCCGCCAGGCGTTGGACTTTACGGCCACGCTTGCCCAGCGCTTCGACGGCGGCTCGCCCATGCTGGGCGCCTTCCGGGAGGCCTTTAGCAGCGACGCTGACGCCGTCATTTTATTTTCTGACGGGCTCCCCAACCCCCAGTTCAACGATGACTTGCCCCCGCGCTCACTGGCGCAGACCATTTCCGTGGCCAATTCCGGTAACGTGGAGATTCACGCGGTCACCGTCGGGGACTATTTTAAGTATCAGGGCACCGTTGCCTTCATGGAGACACTGGCGCGGGCCAATTCAGGCGGATTTCTCGCGCTGTCACAGTGATACGGAAAGAATCGAAAATCGTTTAACATAGTAAGCGGCGATGTAGGCGAGAGGCTGGGGGAGCACCTTGCAGAGCGAACAGGACAGCAACGAAAAAACGTGAGCGCAGACGCCATAATCAGTATCGGCAGCGATGCACAGTGCGGACTGGTCATTGAGGACCCGTCCGTAGCGTCTCTGCACGCCCAAATCCGCATGGATCCGCAGCGGTTCGTCTGGCTGCGTGACGAAAACAGCCGCCATGGCACCCACCTCTACCGGAACGGACACTGGATTCAAATCCGCCTGATCGCCGTCTCCCAGGGAGATTTGCTCCGTTTTGGCGAGACAGAGGTCAGTTCCGACCGGCTGCTCGCCCTGTTTGGCAGCGATTTGCGCGCGCGCCTTGCACCGGTTCCGCGTGGATCCGTGCAGGACCGTCGCACCGGTCGATATCGACTGGAAGACAGCTCTGAGGTGCCGACGCTTGCGGGTGTGAAGCGCAAGACACTGAGTGAACCGGGTGAGGGGCAGGACTCATGAACGGCCGGTCTGAATTGCGATTGCGCCTGGTCACGCTGGCTTTCAGCCTCACTGCGGCGATATTAATGATTGCTCTGCTGGCCAGGATTCTGCCGGAGTCGATCGCCTCCGTCGTGCTGGATATCAACCGCGCCTCCTGG
>JABSSV010000189.1 GCA_013213875.1 Lysobacterales bacterium | reverse complement strand
TCGAAATCCTCGCTGGCCTGCTCACCGCCCAGCTGCTGCCGGGCGCCGCTAATGGTAAACCCATGCTCGTAGAGCAAGCTGCGTATCTGACGGATCATCATCACGTCGTTACGCTGATAGTAGCGGCGATTGCCGCGCCGCTTGACCGGCTTCAGCTGGTCAAATTCCTGCTCCCAGTAACGGAGCACATGCGGCTTTACGCCGCATAATTCACTCACTTCGCCGATTGGAAAGTACCGTTTCGCCGGAATCGGCGGCAGTTCTTTTTCAATCCCCGGATCCAACATAAGCTTCAACCCTTGCACGTAATTTTTGGCCAGGACGGAAGGTCACCACGCGACGCGCGGAAATCGGTATTTCCTCGCCCGTCTTCGGGTTACGCCCCGGCCGTTCTTTTTTGTCTCGCAGCTGGAAATTACCAAAGCCTGACAGCTTTACGTTTTCGCCATTTTCAAGCGCCTTCTTGATGACCTCGAAATAAGCATCCACAAATTCTTTGGCTTCGCGCTTGTTGAGTCCCACTTCGTCGAACAAGCGATTAGCGATTTCGGATTTCGTCAGTGACATGGTTAACCTCGGAGCTGTACGTCCAGTTGTGATTCCAACCCCTTGACCACCCGGTCAATAACGGAATCGACAACCTCGTCTGTTAGGGTGCAGGAAACGTCTTGTAAAATCAAGCCAATAGCCAGGCTTTTATAACCTTTTTCAACAGCTTGGCCGGAAAACTGGTCAAAAACGGTCAACTGCCGCAACAATTCGCCGCCGTCAGCGCGTATTTGGTTTTCCACCGTGGCATAGCTGGTGGCTTCCGGCACCAGCAGGGCCAGGTCCCGACGAACCGACGGGAAGGAGGAAATTTTATTCGCGCTTGGCACTTCGCGTTTTTCCAGTTCCGCCATATCCAGTTCAAAGGCAAAGGTACGCGGCTTGATGCCGAGGGCCTGCTGGGCCTGGGGATGGATAGCCCCTACCCAGCCAATGGCCCTGTCAGCCAGATACACGGTGGCGGCCTGCCCCGGATGAAGGAACGGCAACTCACAGGGCACAAAGCGCAGGTCCCGGCTGCATCCACGGGTTGCGAGCAGTTGTTCCACATGACCTTTTATATCGTAGAAATCCAGCCCCCGCGCCTTGGCGCCCCACTGTTCCGGCAGGGCCGTGCCACAGACCACGCCCGCGATCCGCTCAATCTCCTCCAGCACCTCGCCCTGGTGAAACACGGTGCCTACCTCAAACAGGCGCACGCGCTCCTGCTGGAAGCGAAGATTGCGTTCCAGCGCCTTCAGCAAACCGGGAAACAGGGCTGTTCGCATTACGTCCATATCAGAAGAAATGGGATTGGCCAGGGGCAGCGCCTGGGTATCCAGAGCAAGCAACTCCAGCAGCTTGCGCTCCACAAATGCGTAGCAGATCGCCTCCTGATAACCGGCACCCACCAGTGTCTCCCGCATTTGCCCGGTCGGAACCTCAGCCTCACTGAGACGTGGCAGACTCAGAGCACCGGATGGCATGGCGGCCGGCAAGGCGTCGTAGCCATGCACTCGCGCCACCTCTTCGATCAGGTCTTCTTCGATCGCAATGTCGAAGCGGCTGGCCGGCGCCGTGACGGTCCATTGCTCAGCGGACCCGGTCACCTG
>JABSSV010000188.1 GCA_013213875.1 Lysobacterales bacterium | reverse complement strand
CGCTAAAGGGCAACACGGAAATCATGCGCTCCGATATGCACCTGATCGACTCCATTGAGCGCCTGGAACGGGCCTACGATGACTGGAAAGACGGCATCTGGTCCCGGGACCCCTACATCGACATGCTGATTCCATCGCTCACGGACCCGACCATGGCACCACCGGGCAAGCATTTCATGTCGCTGTTTATCCAGTATGTGCCGCCCAAGGTCCGCGGCAAGGACTGGACCGACGAGGACCGCGACGCGTTCCGCGACACGGTGTTCAATCAGATTGAAGAATATGCACCAGGCTTCAAGAATCTGGTCGCGCATGCGGAGGTTCGCACGCCGCGTGAACTGGAGAACGAAGTGGGACTGACCGAAGGCAATATTTTCCAGGGCGAACTGACCATGGACCAACTGCTCTTCAATCGCCCCATCCCTGGCTATGCGCAATATCGCGGCCCGGTGAAGGGCCTGTGGATGTGCGGCTCCTCCAACCACCCCGGCGGTGGCGTAATGGCTGCCCCGGGCGCCAACGCGGCACGTGAGATTTTGATGGATCTGAAGAAACCCAACACGGTACCGGAGGGCTGGGCTGATGACTAAGGCAGTGAAAAGCGCCCTGATTATCGGTGGTGGTCATAACGGCCTCGCCTGTGCCGCCTACCTGGCCCGGGCGGGGGTCCAGGTCACGGTACTGGAGGCTGCGGAACGGTTCGGCGGTGCAGCGGTAACACGCGAATTTGCACCGGGCTTCCAGATTTCCGCAGGTGCGCACCTGCTATTCGCCCTGGACGAGAAAATCCGCAGCGAACTGCAGTTGGACCAGCACGGACTGGAGATGGCGGCCACGGCGCTGGAGACCATTGGACTGGATGAAGACGGCGACTATGTGAGCATTGCCGCCGGCACCCTGAGCGGGCCGGGCGCCTTGGAGGAAGACAAGACCGCCATGACGCGCTATCAGCGCCAGATGAATCGCTTCGCCGACATTATCTGGGGACTCAAGGACCAACTGCCTCCGCGTATGGGCACCACCGCCAAGGACGACTTACTCAGCCTGGGCAAGCTGGGGCTGAAAATTCGCAGGCTCGGCACGGAAGATATGCGCGAGTTTCTGCGCATCACGGGCATTAACGTTTATGACATTCTGCAGGAACGCTTTACCAGCGAGCACCTGAAGGGCGCGCTTAGCGTGGACGGTACGCTGGGCACATTCCTGGGCACACGCTCCAATAACAGCGTGTTCTGCGCACTCCACCGCTTTAACCGGGGCCGTGACTATGCGCTCCCTAAAGGCGGCATGGGCGCGGTTAGCGACGCCCTGGCCGCCGCGGCCAAGGCCGCTGGGGCCACGCTGCGGACCAATGCCAGAGTCGCCAGCATCACCATGGACTTTGACCGCGCCAGCGGCGTCACATTAAGCAATGGCGAGACGCTGGAAGCGGACGTAGTGATTTCCAACGCCGATCCGAAAACCACCTTTTTCGAACTGCTCGGCGCGCGGCACCTGGAGGCCGGCTTTGCCAATCGCGTACACCATCTGCGCACTCGCGGCTGCGTGGCCAAGCTGCACCTGGCACTGGACGGACTGCCGGGCTTTACCGGTCTGGATGAGACCCAGCTGGGCAAGCGGCTGCTGATCGCTGCAGACATGCAGTACGTGGAACATGCCTTTAACCACGCCAAATACGGCGAGTACGCGCAGGAACCGGTACTGGAGATCACGATACCCAGCGTTCATGACGCATCACTGGCTCCGGCGGGTCAACATGTACTGTCGGCTAACGTGGCCTGGGCACCCTATGACCTCAAGGGTGGCTGGACCGAGGCGGCCCGGGCGGACTTCCTGGAACGTTGCCTGAGCGCGCTGGAGCGCTATGCGCCGGGGCTGCGCGGGCAGATCCTGCATAGCGAACTGCTGACTCCGGTGGACATGGAGCAGGAATTCGGCATGACGGGCGGCCACTGGCACCACGTAGAGCTGGCCCTGGACGCCTTCCTGATGATGCGACCCACTCCGGGCGCGGCACAGTATGCAACCCCAGTAAGTGGTCTCTACCTGTGCGGGGCCGGCTCGCATCCGGGCGGCAACGTAACCGGCTGTGTGGGCCGCAATGCAGCCAAAGCTGTACTGAATGGACAAGGATAAGGGCATGAAGACCTTCAATATCGATTCCCCCATGCACCACAAAACCAAGGTGTTTCCGAGCCCGTTCCACAGCCGCCAGGCCGAATGGAACGAGAATAAGGAATGGTCGCGCTGGTATGACTACCTTTCCGTACCGTCCTACACGGACGAGACCATGGAGTATTTTGCCGGGCGCAATACCTGTGGTGTTTTCGACATCACGCCCATGACCAAGCATCTGATCACCGGCTCCGATGCGCTGCCGTTCATGAACCGCCTGGTGACTCGCGATGTGAGCAAGCTCAAACCCGGCCGCGTGGGTTATTCGGTCTGGTGCGATGATCGCGGTCAGGTCATTGACGACGGCACCATCTTCCACCTGCAGCAAGGCCAGTACCGCCTCTGCTCCCAGGAGCACCAGATCGACTGGCTCATGATCAATGCGCACGGCTTTGATGTCAGCATCGTTGAGGACACACACGACGTGGCGGGGCTGGCGCTGCAGGGCCCTACTTCCTGCGCCGTGTTGCGCAAGATGAACCTGCCGGGCATCGAAAACCTGACGCCCTTCGGCATGGCCAGCTTTGACTTCGAAGGCACGCAGCTGATGATTTCCCGCACCGGCTTCACCGGCGATCTCGGCTATGAGCTTTGGATTGATCCGGACCATGCAGAGGTGCTCTGGGACCGTCTGTTTGCCGCTGGCGAACTGCACGGCATACAGCCCATGGGATCTGACGCGCTGGAAATGCTGCGTATTGAGGCCGGCTTCATTATGGCCGGTGCCGATTTTGCACCGGCGCTGCACACGGTGCGCTCCAAAAACACACGCTCTCCCTTTGAGCTGGGTCTGGACTGGCTGGTGGATTTCAAGAAACCGGTCTTCAACGGCCGCCGGGCGTTGCTGCAAGAGCAGCAGCACGGTTCGCGCTATGCGCTGGTGAAACTGGACATCGAGGATAACAAGGCCGCCGAGCACTCCTATGTTTACGACACGCGGGAACGCAATATCGGCTGGGTGACCTCCGCCAAGTGGTCGCCCTCGGCGAAGAAGAATATCGCCCTGGCCACGGTGAAAAGGCCCCACGGCAAAATCGATGAGCGCATGCTGGTGGAAATCTACTATCAGCGTGAACTGGCCTGGTCCCGTAAAATGGCTCATGCCATGGTAGTGGAGAAGCCCTTCTGGGATCCGCCACGCCGACGCCAGACCCCCCCGGCGGACTGGTAAGACCTATGAACGGTCACCTGCAGGTTCCCCTGTGACACACCGGCTGGATCCCCTGCTGCGCCCGCGCTCCATCGCCGTCATGGGCGCTACGGAGCGGGCCCATGCCGTGGGCCGTCTGGCCATAGAGAATCTGCAGCACGGGGACTTCAGCGGACCTGTTTACCCCATTAATCCCCAGCGCGATAAGGTGCTGGGGCTATCGTGCTATCCCCATTTTTCAGCGCTGCCAGAGGTGGCAGAGCACGCCATTTTTTGCGTTTCCGACGCCCGGGTTGAGTCCGCTCTGGAGGCGGCCATCGAACATGGTTGCAAGGCCATCACCATCATGTCCCAGCTGCTGCTGGAGGACGATCGTGAGCTTGCACAACGCGTAGCCAGGCGTATTGAAGAGGCTGACCTGCTGCTGTGCGGCCCCAACGGCATGGGCTTCTACAACGCCCATGACGGCGTATGGGTCAGTGGCTTTGATACGCGCAATAACCACCGTCGCGGCGGCAATGTCACACTGATTACCCACTCTGGCGCCGGCATGTGCGGCATCGTTGACTGCGAGGAGCGCATCGACTTTAACCTGGCTGTCAGTGCCGGTCAGGAGATGAATGTGGGCATGGCCGACTACATGGACTTTGCCATGGAGCAGCATGACCCGGCCGTGATCGGTCTGTTCATGGAAACGGCCCGCGACCCGGAGGCGCTCAG
Organism: Lysobacterales bacterium; assembly: GCA_013213875.1. Taxonomy (GTDB): domain Bacteria; phylum Pseudomonadota; class Gammaproteobacteria; order Xanthomonadales; family SZUA-36; genus Marinihelvus. The sequence goes on along the minus strand of JABSSV010000188.1, from coordinate 11,338 downwards.
CGCCGCCCTGGCCAAGGCCCAGCGTCGCAAGATTCCCGTGCTTGCGCTAAAGGTGGGGCGCACGGAACTGGCGGCGCGCATGGCCCAGTCGCATTCCGGCGCCATGGCCGGCGAAGACGCCGCCTACGCCGCCCTGTTCGACCGTTACGGGGTGCAGCGAGTGAAGGATATGGATGAATTGGCCACAGCGCTGATTCTTTTTGCACAGCCCCACCCCCTGGGCCCCGGCAGCCTGGTAACGCTGCACGACTCGGGCGGCGAGCGACAGCTACTGATCGATCTGGCCGATGAACTGGGCACGCCGCTGGCCAAATTAACCGATCGCAGCGAACAGGCTCTGGAGCGCTTGCTGGACCCGGGCCTGCCCGCCATCAATCCCCTCGATGGCTGGGGAGCCGGGGGCAGCGATGCAGACCAGACCATGGCCGCCTGCATGAGCGTGCTGCTGGCCGACCCGAATGCGGCGCTGGGTGCCGTGGTGCATGATCGCGCACCTCATGGCGCCATCTATCCCAGCTATGTCGACTACATGCGTGCCGCCCATGCCGCCACCGGCAAGCCTATCTGTCTGGTGGCCAACCGCCAGGGCACGGGCAGCGACCCGCAGGTACTGGCCGCCACCCGCGAAGGCTTTCCGGTGCTGGATGGCTTGCGACCTTTTTTGCGCGCCGTACGCGCACTGCTGGACTGGCGGGATTTTCAGGCCCGTCCTGCTGATCCGGCGCCCACGCTGGAGCCGACTCAGATCGCGACAGCCCGGGCCCGCCTGGCCAGTAAAACAGGCCTGGATGAGTACGAATCATTACGCTGGCTGGGGGACCTGGGGCTGCCCTGCAGTGCGGGGATTTTGGTTGAGACGGAAGCGGAAGCTCTGCAGGCAGCGGCGGAATTTGACGGCCCCGTGGCACTTAAAACGGCCATGCCAGCTCAGGCCCATAAAAGCGAGCAGCGTGGCGTGCATCTGGGGCTGGGCGAGGCCAGCTCTGTGTCTCAGGCCTGGAACGATCTTAATCTGCGCCTGGGGCCACGTGCGCTGGTCGCACCCATGGCTCCGGCCGGTGTCGAGATGGTGCTCGGCATGGTGCGGGACTCCCAGTTTGGACCGCTGGTCATGCTGGGCTTCGGCGGCATTGGCATTGAGGCCATGAAAGATACGGTGTTTGCCCTGCCCCCTTTTGGCGAAGCCACGGCTCTGCGCCTGCTGGATCAACTCCAACAGCGGCCGCTGCTGGACCTGGCCCGAGGCCAGAAGCCACCTGACGTGGCCGCCTTCGCGCGCATGGCTGCGCACTTTTCCGCGCTGGTTGCAGCGCTCGGCGACCAGCTCGCCGAAATCGATATGAACCCGGTGATCGTGCATGGAGACGGCTGTGTTGCCGTCGATGCGCTGGTGCTGACCCGGACCGGGCACGACACCACGACAAGGAGAAAATCAGCATGAGTTCTATGGCTTTGGACGACTACAGCAAAGACCAGTGGCACGAGGCCGCCGCACGCTTCAGCAGCCGCGTGGAGACCCGGCATTTCATCGATGGCGCATTGCGCGACAGCATTGATGGCGGACGCTTTGAAAGCGTGAACCCGGCCACCGGGGAGACGCTTACCGCCATGGCAGCCGGCAATCATAAGGACATTGATCTGGCGGTAGCGGCGGCCCGCAAAACCTTTGAGTCCGGCGTCTGGTCCAAGATGGACCCCCGCGCACGTATGAAGGTGCTGTACCGCTTTGCCGACTTGGTGGAAGCCAATACGGAAGAGCTGGCGGTCCTCGACAGCCTGGATATGGGCAAGCCGATCAGCGACATGGTGAGCGTGGATGTGCCCCTGGTGGCAGAAACCATTCGCTTTATGGCCGAGTGCATCGATAAGGTCGATGGCTCCGTGACCAATACCCAGGCCGACCAGCTCGGCCTGATTCTGCGCGAACCGTTGGGTGTGGTCGGTGCCATCACGCCCTGGAACTATCCGCAGCTCATGGCTGCCTGGAAATTCGCGCCGGCTCTGGCCGCCGGCAACACCGTGGTACTGAAGCCAGCGGAACAATCGCCCATGAGCGCCGTGCGGCTGGCTCAGTTGTTTATGGAAGCCGGCGGTCCTGCCGGCGCCTTTAACGTGGTCAATGGCCTGGGCGAGGCGGCCGGCAAGCCCCTGGCCCTGCATATGGACGTGCGCAAGATCTCCTTCACCGGTTCCACCGCCGTGGGCAAGCTCATGATGCAGTACGCGGGCCAATCCAACCTCAAGCATGTGGGGCTCGAATGTGGCGGCAAGTCGCCACAAATCTTCCTGAGCGACCTGCCCGATATGGGCGCTGCGGTAGAGGCCGCCTACGGCGGTATCTACGAAAACATGGGCGAGGTCTGCAATGCCGGTTCGCGCCTGCTGGTGGAACGCAGTATCTACGACGAATTCGTCGAACGCTTTGCCGCCGAGGGCCAGCATGCCTATGTGCCCGGCGACCCACTGGATCCGGAGACCAGCATGGGGCCGCTGGTGAGCAAGCAGGACCAACAGCGCGTGCTGGGCATGATTGAGGCCGGTAAAGCCGAAGGGGCCCGGCTGGTCTTTGGCGGGGATGCGCCGGCCGACCTGGAACCCGGCGCCTTCGTCAATCCCACCCTGTTTGCGGACGTGAACAATCAGATGGGCATTGCCCAGCAGGAAATCTTTGGCCCCGTGGCCAGCATGATTCCCTTTGACAGCATTGAAGAGGCCCTGAGCCTGGCCAATGACACGATCTATGGTCTCGCCGCCAGCGTCTGGACCAGTGACATTGATCGCGCCATCCGGCTCACTAAAGGCATTGAAGCGGGCATGGTTTATGTCAATGCTTATGATGCGGGCGACTTCACCCAGCCCTTCGGCGGCTATAAACAGTCGGGCAACACCCGCGACGCCTGCCTGGACAGCTATAAAAACTATACGCAACAAAAGGCCTGCTGGATTCAGTTATCCGGCCCCGCCTGAGGCGGGAGTTGAAACCCGATGGGGAGCAAGGAACAGAAGCCATGAGCGACATTTCGCCTGAAAACGAATTAAAGGCATTTTTAGAACAGCATCCGGACACGCGTTTTATGGATGTCTTTTCGCCAGATATCAACGGCGTGCTACGCGGGAAGCGCATTCAGCGCGATGATTTCAACAAGCCATTTCGCAAAGGTTCCAATTTTTGCGCTGCCTCAACGGTCATGAATGTACGTGGCGAATCGCCCGAGAGCGTCAAGTATGGTGCCCACGACGGCGATCCGGATATTCGCAGCGTGGCCGTACCCGGTTCCCTGGCACCGGTGCCCTGGGCCAGCGTACCCACGGCCCAGTGCATGCTGGAGCTGCAGGAGTTTGACGGCACGCCCTACTTCCTGGACCCGAGGAACGTGCTCAAACGCGCCATGCAGCCGCTGCTGGATATGGGCTTGCAGCCGGTACTGGCGACGGAACTGGAGTTTTATCTGGTGGAGTTCGACGGCGATACCTTCGTTCCGCGTATGCCGAAGATTCCCGGATCTGACTGGGATCAACTGGGGGTTCAGTTCGCCAGCTTTGATGACTTGGACGATGTGGAGCCCTTTCTCGTGGATCTGGATAAGTTCTGCCGCCAGCAACAGGTGCCAGCGGGCGCAGCGCTGGCGGAATACTCCCCAGGCCAGTTCGAAGTCAATCTGAACCACATCCCTGATCCGGTGGTGGCCTGCGATCATGCCCTGCTACTCAAGCGCGCGGTCAAAGCCGCGGCAAAGAAGAACGGCCTCACCGCCTCGTTTATGGCCAAGCCCTTTCAGGAACATGCCGGCTGCGGCCTGCATATCCATCTCAGCCTGCTGGATCCGGATGGCAACAATATTTTTGCCGGCAGCAGCGCCGATGGCGACTGGTCTGACCGCTTGCGCTACGCCATCGGCGGCATGGCCGCAAGCATGTCCGAGTCCATGGCCTTGTTCGCACCCAATGCCAACTCCTACCGCCGCTATGCGCCGGGCTTTTTTGTGCCCGCCACACCCAGCTGGGGACCCAACCACCGTGATCTGGCCCTGAGGATACCCATCTCCCGGCCGCAGAACCGGCGCGTGGAACACCGGGTTTCCGGTGCTGACGCCTGTCCCTATCTGGTGGTGGCAGCCATGCTTGCCGGCGTTCATCACGGGCTCACGCAGCACTCTGAGCCGGCAGCCATGACGCCCGAGCGTGAGGATGTGGATTACCAGGTCAGTCTGCCCGTGCGCTGGTCCCAGGCACTGGATGCCTTCGAAGCCGGTACGATCCTGCCCGACTACTTCGGTCAGGAGTTTCATCGGGTCTATGGCCAAGCCAAGCGCGAGGAATGCAATCTCTTCCACGCGGAGATTACGGACCGGGATTACGAGTGGTACCTGCGGGCTGTCTAGGCAACGCCCGTGACCAAGCACTGCCCGCAGCTCACGCCTAATGAGGGGTGACCTGCGGGTCAGGCTTGGCTAAGATAAAGCCTCCCGCAAGATCCCACATCGCAACTCAGGCATCGCATGACCCCACCTCGCAAAATTCTTATCGTCGGCGGCGGCACCGCTGGCTGGATGGCCGCCCTGCACATGCAACACCTCTGGGGTGACCGCGACATGGAAATCACCCTAATTGAATCAGCCCGCATTGGTACCGTCGGCGTCGGTGAAGGCACCACGCCGCTGATTAAGGAGTTTTTCGACCGATTGGGCATACCCGAGAGCGAGTGGATGCCCGAGTGCGCGGCCACCTACAAGTGCGGAATTGCCTTCCCGGACTGGTCAACCGTTGAGGGCCATGAAACCTATTTCCATCCCTTTTTCTCGGAGCAGGACCGGGCCCACGTCAGCCATTTCTGGGACAACTGCAATCTGCGACGGGACGGCTTTGATATTCCCGCCCATCCGGACGACTATTTCGTCTCCACCGCCATGGTGCGGCAAAACCGCTGCCCCATAGCGCAGACGCCGGGCGTACCGAACGCGGTCTATGGCTATCATTTTGATGCTGCCCTCATGGGCCAGTATTTCCGCAAGAAAGCGATTGAGCTGGGTGTGCATCATGTGGAAGACACCATTGAGCGCGTGCAGCTGTCAGAAGACGGCCGTATCGCTGCCGTGGAGACCGAACAGCACGGCGCCCTGGAAGCGGATTTCTTTGTGGACTGCACCGGCTTTCGGGGCCTGCTGATCCGCGAGGCCCTGGGCGAGGAAATGCGCTCCATGCGCGACTACATGTTTAACGATGGTGCCATTGCCATTCCCACGCCGCATGAGGAGGGCCAGGCACTTTCCTCGGAAACCGTTTCCAAAGCCTTGAGCCACGGCTGGTGCTGGCATATCCCGCTGGTCACCCGCATGGGCAATGGCTATGTCTTCAGCACCGACTACATCAGCCATGATGAAGCAGAAGCCGAATTCCGCGAGTACCTGGGGGCGCGCGCCGAGGGACGCGAGGCCCATCGCCTATACTGGAAACCCGGGCGATTGGATAATCATTGGCAGAAGAACTGCCTGGCGGTAGGCCTGAGCCAGGGCTTTCTGGAGCCGCTCGAGGCGCTCATGATTAACGTCATCCAAAGCACCATCGAGAGCTTTACCCACTGTTTTGAACAGGGCGGCTTTAGCAATCAGCAGCAGGAGACCTTCAATCAGAATGTGAACCTGTTTATCGACGGCATCCGGGACTACCTGCAGCTGCACTACAAGCTCAATACGCGAACGGACAGCCAGTACTGGATCGACACGCGCGAGAACCCGCATATGTCCGACCACCTGCGTACCATTCTCGAGGCCTGGGACAGTAACGCAGATTTTGACCGCGTACTGTTCGACCACATCAACCAGCAGATTTACCCGCGCACGAGCTGGTACTGCATGCTGGCCGGCATGGGCCGCTTTCCTGAAGCCAGCAAGCATGCCATGCGGGTGCCGGTAAGACACCAGCAACGCGCCGCAGCCGCCAGCCAACAGCAGGCCATGGATTTCTGGCCCCATCAGGAATATTTGCAACAGATTTACGCCGCCAAGGCCTGACCGCGCGGACCGCACCAACAAAAACGCCCGGCGAACCGGGCGAGCTCTTTTTCTTTTTATTGATGTATTGCTTTTATTATGAGCGGCTCCCTCAGGGACCGGGCAAGCCTAGTCCGTCCGCCTTCTTATAGTTTGCAAATAAAGCCCGCCGGCCAGCAGTAGCAGGAGCCCCGCAGCCCAAAAAGGTGCAGGTTGTGCCAGGGACAAATCGTCGCTCAACGCCAGCGGCGCAAAGCCTGAAAGAATAAAAACGAGTACGGGAAGGAAGCGCCGGCGGCTGGAATAACTTGACTCTGATGGTCTCATAGGGCTTGGGATCCTCGACTCATTAAGCACGCGATCTCCTGCGAGAACTGCGTGCGGACCCCCTCCGACTGGCCGAAATTGTGCAGGAAAGCCGCGGCACATGCAAACGGTGCGGTTTAAGACCCGTGCGTCCTCTGATTACCCCATTGCCTGAGCGCTGCAACGCGCCCGTCCTTCAGCGCCTCTGCTGATCCAGCCAGCAGGCCAGACCCTGGGCATTCAGCGCCACATCGTTAGCCAGCAGTGCCTCCACGGTGGTCGGATCCAGACCCACTTCCTGAGCCTGCGCTGCGCCAAGAAAACGCGCCATCATGGCCGTTGCCATCGCCGCCTCACGATGTTCCCGCTGCGCACAATCCCGGGCGATAGCGACCAGACCGTCGATATGGGCCTGCAGGTCACTGGCCAGACGCGCACTCGCTGCGATGCGTCCGAAATGCGTGAGGTACATCCAGTCCGGCGACCTCGCCATAAGCAGTGCAATTGACGCTTTCAGCGCGGGCGGATCAAACTGCACCGGCGTGGTTGTGGGCACAATAAAGGGACCCTGCGGGCCATCAAACCCCCGATAGCACAGGCCAAAAGTGTCGCCAGTAAACCAGCCCCGCGTGCGCGCATCCCAGATGCAGAAATGATGGCGCGCATGGCCCGGCGTGTGCCGAAACAACAAGGAACGGCCGCCCACCGACAGGCTAGCGCCATCGTCCAGAGCCAGCACCCGATGCTCAGAAACCGGCACCAGCGTGCCGTAGTCACGATCGAAAACCGCGTCGCCATAAACCTGGCGCACGCTGGCCTCAAGACGCTCGGGCGCCACCATATGACGCGCGCCGCGCGGATGCACGACCAGTTGAGCACGGGGACACAAGGCCATCAATGTGCCCGCGCCACCGGCATGATCCAAATGCACATGGGTCACCATAACGTGGCTAACCTGCTCCAATGACCAACCGCGCGCCTGCAACAGCGCCTGGATGCGCGGCACGCTGTGGTTGGTGCCCGCTTCAATCACCGCCACTGAACCCTGCCCTTCAAGCAGGTAGCAGGCGGCCATGGCCGGCCGGCCCAGACCGCTGTCCAGAGCGATCACGCCATCTCCATAATCCCAGCACTGCGGCTCAGCGTCTTGCTTCAATGGTGTTCCCCAAGGTATCCGGGGGCTGGCCCCGCCCAGGCGCCAGTCTACGCCAGCGGCAAAGGTCTGCACAGCAGGCTGACAGGAGAGGCCGCAGCACCTATGCTGACCTTTTCGCACGGAACCTCGCTATGGCGCACCGTTGCACTTTTGGCCGTCTCATGGCGCTGACCCTGCTACTGGCTGCCTGCGGAGTAGTACAGGCAGATTTACCGCCAGCCCCTCAGATTGATGCGGTTTTTGCCATGCATGACCGCCCGCAGGCACCGGGCTGCAGTCTCGGGATTTATCAGCACGGCAAGCTGAGCTATGCACGCGGCTATGGCATGGCCAATCTGGAGTACAGTCTCCCCAACGGACCCGATACGGTGTTTCGCATCGCCTCGGTCTCCAAGCAGTTTATGGCTGCAGCTGTGGCCCTGCTGCATGAGGCCGGAAAACTTTCTCTGGATGACACGCTGGATCAGTACTATCCAGCCATGGGTGATTACGCGCGACAGATTACCCTGCGCCAGCTCGTCTACCACACCAGCGGTATCCGCGATTATCTGGAACTGGCGGATATGGCGGACTGGGGCGAGTGGTACACGGTGGATGAGGCCGTGGCGCTGATTCTCAGGCAACAGAACACCAACTTTGTGCCGGGCGAAGAATCGATCTACTCCAATTCCGGCTATCTTCTGCTGGCCGATATTCTGCAGCAAGTGACCGGCATGCAGCTGCATGACTGGGCGGAACATAACCTGTTTGCGCCGCTGGGCATGGAACACACACTGTTTCAGGATGACCATTCACGACTCATCAGCAAGCGCGCCGACGGCTACCGGCGGGGCGAAGATGGTGCCTGGCATCGCGCCGTGACGCAGCTGGATATGGTCGGTGATGGCGGTATCTACACCACCGTGGAGGACCTGCTGCAGTGGCACAACAATTTTACGCACAACCGGCTGGGGCAGGGCCGACAGGCGTTGATCGAGCTACTGGAAACCTCTCATGAACTGCCGGACGGCACCGACATTCATTACGGCTTTGGACTGAGCGTGAACGAATTCATGGGCCAGCGCGTGGTGGAACACGGCGGCTCCTGGGTAGGCTACCGAGCGCACCTGCAACGTTATCCGGAAGCGGGACTGGGCATTGCCGTGCTGTGCAACGCTGGCAATGCCAGCCCGGGCGCACTGGCCCGGCAGGTAGCGCAGCTATTACTACCGGTCACGCAGGAACAGGCGCCTGCGCCAGCGCCGGCCAGCAGGCCCGAGACCCCAGATCTCAACCGGCAGCAGATGGAGCGCTGGGTTGGTCGCTATTGGAATGAGCAGGACCTTGAGCTGGGTGAGATTATGCTGGATGGAGAGACGCTTGCTTACCGGGGTCCCTGGTCGAAGGTGCCGCTGGTGGCACTCAGCCCCTCCCGCTTTTATACGGACGCGCCGGGTTGGCAGGCCTACACGCTTTACTTTGAGGAAGACGCGGACGGAACGCCAACCTTGCGCATGGAGGCACCCGGGGAAACCGCCATCCGCATGCAGCAGTTAGCCGCCTACGAGCCCAGCGCGAACACATTGCAGGAGTTGGCCGGCCTCTACCACAGCGCGGAGCTTGCCCACGTTGCGCAGCTGCGCGCCACACACAATGAACTGCTGCTCAATCGCCGCGCCGGTGCGCGCTCACTCAGTCCTATCGGACCTGATCTGTATCAGCTGGACGGCACCATGACGCTGGCTTTCCAACGCGATGAAAAGGGACAGATCAGTGGCATGCAGATGCATTCCGGGCGGGTACGGGGCATCAGCTACAAGCGCCGCTGAGTCAGCCACGCTAGACTCAAAACAATAACGCCCGAAAAAACGCTGGAGATCGCCGTCGTGTTTGCAACCCGTTTCCTGTCCTACTGCCTGTTTTTGCTTCTGATCGGCGCGACTCAGAGCCTGCGCGCCGATACGGCACAAGCACATTGTGATATCTATCCCGCCGGTGAGGACCGGGCAAGCAGCGCCCTGGACTGCACCTTTTCCCAGCGACAAGGCTATATCACCATTGTTCGCAGTGATGAGGTGGTGCACGAACTCAGCCCCTCCGGCGAAGCGGTGGGAAACTTTCGTGACCAAACTGGGCGCACCGTCTACCGGCAAAGTGGCCTGGGCCGTGCGGGTCTGATCTTCCGCTTCCCGGACGAGTCCGTCTATGTCTATTGGGGTCCACGGGCGCAAGAGGACTCCGCCAGCCTCTTCAGCACCGAGGACTATGACGCGGTGACCCAGTTGCGGTGCACGGCAGCCGGCGAGGAAGCGTACGGCCTGTGTCCGGCCGGTGTGCTGCGCATGGATCAGGGGCAGGCTTCCATCGTGGTACAGGAAGCTTCAGGCGAGCGCTACACCGTTAATTTTATGACCGACTACGTCAATGCCACACGCGGCGACCTGCAGGCAGCGCTGGAAAATGACATTTGGATGTTGCGCTTCACTGACGGCGCCCGACTCGAGGTACCCGTCGCCGCCATCGAAGGCGGCTAGGGCTCGGACCCATTAAAAGTGGCAGATTATCTGCTCGCTTTGGAGATCGATTGCTACCTTGCCCAACTTGATCCAGTCGACCAGGTGCTGCGCTTCCTCAGAGCTGAGACCCTCCATAATAAGGTTGTCATCAGCATGATCCTGAATTTTCGCGTTCCAGTGCTTGCCGTCGCTTGAGGTCAGCGTGACGCTGACCGCTCGATTGACTCGATTCATAAACCCCCCTTGGCTTGTTGATGGACGTTTCGTTCTGATTATAAGAGCAGCTGGGTAGCACTTGGCAAGCCCAGGCCGGCCTGAGGATTCCCAAAGACGCGCCGCCGCTGGCTGAGTATACTGGCGTCGCGATATGGACCGCGCGTCGCCGGCGCGCATGAGACCGAGCAAAAAGGCACAGGCAACCCGCATTATGGCCGACAATCTACTGGGCAAAAACACGACCTATCCGGAGCGCTTTGCGCCCGAGGTCCTGTTCCCTATTCCACGCAGCAAGAGTCGGGAAACGCTGGGTATAGCACATCCGCCGCCCTTTAGCGGGAGCGACCTGTGGAATGCCTATGAAATCTCCTGGTTACAACCCAACGGCCTGCCCCGGGTAGCCGTAGGCGAGCTTGTCTTTGATGCCCATAGTCCGAATCTGGTGGAATCCAAATCACTGAAACTGTTTCTCAATTCGCTCAATAACGAGCGCTATGAGTCGCTCAGTGCCGTGGAGGACCTCTTGGAAAGAACGCTGGGTGATATCAGCGGCAGCCAAGTCTCTGTGTCCTTGCGAGCCGTAGACGATCCTGAGCTGCCAAGCGCTGAAGCCCTGCCCGGACGATGTATCGACGCGCAGGAGCTGCCCATCAGCAGCTATGTGGTTGACGCCGGTTTACTGCGCCTCAAGCGCAATTCCGTACCCATGGTTGAAGAGACCTTGCACTCCCACTTGCTGCGCACCAACTGCCCAGTCACCAATCAACCCGACTGGGCCAGCGTCCTGATTCGCTATGCAGGCGCACCGATCGACGAGGCAGCGCTGCTGCGCTATCTGGTTTCCTTTCGCAACCACAGTGACTATCACGAGCAATGTGTGGAGCGCATTTATCATGATCTGCTCACCCAATGCCAACCGCAGCGCCTGACCGTGCAGGCGCTCTACACGCGTCGCGGCGGCCTGGATATCAACCCGTTTCGCAGTAACGATGTGCAAGAGCCCATTCGTACCCGGCTCTGGCGTCAATAGCGAGCAGCCAACGCGGCCATGCCCATCCATCTGATCCACTGCTCATATCATAAGTGTCTGACGGTCTATTTCAGCCGCGTCATGCATGCGCTCTTCAATCGCTGCCTGCGCTGGAGTGGCGGCTATGAACACTTCAACAGCGATG
>JABSSV010000187.1 GCA_013213875.1 Lysobacterales bacterium | reverse complement strand
GGGTGCGACGGCCGCCGTGGGGTCAATGCGCGTCCAGCCAACAGCAGGCAACCAGACCTCGGCCCAGGCATGGGCGTCAGACTGGCGTATGAGCAGATACTCGCCAAGTTCGTTATACCAACCGCCCTGATAGCCAGTCACTACCCGCGCCGGAATACCCGCCATGCGCATCATGACGGTGAAGGCAGAGGCATAGTGCTCACAAAAGCCCGACCGTGTTTCAAACAGAAACTCATCGACCGAGTGACGGCTAAGTAAGGGTGGGTTGAGCGTGTAGCGAAAAGGCTGCTCATTAAAATGCGCCAGCACCCGGCGCACCAGAGCAGCGTCACTGCGGGTTTCTTCCCGCCAGCGTGTGATCAGTTCACGGGTGCGCGGATTAAACTGCTCGGGCAACTGCAGAGCTGCATTGCGCAGCACTATGGACAGTTCTGGAGAATCCGGAAAACCCGGGTCGGAAACCATGTCATAGCGAAACAGGCTGGTAATGGCGTGACGCCGTTCTCGCAGCAGTTGAAAATCTTCCGTAAGCCGTGTGTTGTCCGGGACCAGGCCCGGGTAGTCGATGGCAAACAACCAGTGGCGCTCGTTGGGTTCCAGCTGTACTTCGTAGCGATAGGGGGCCGTGTCCGGATCCGGAAGTGCCTGGCGCTCCAGGCCACGCATCCAGCCGCTAAATGTCCAGCTACGACCGTCGAAATTCCACAGCACCGGGCCGCGCCAGTAGAGTTCATCGCGACTGGGCAAGTCGCCCTCAAAGCTTGCGCGAAAGGCCGGGCTATCGTCCATAAAGAGACCCTGGATGCTGCCTGGCGTCATGCTGGTGCTCAATCCCGTGCGCGCATCCAGGGACTGTTCAGGCAGGCCCCAAAGTGGTGTGCCCCAGCGTGGAAACAGCAAAAACACTGCCAGTGATAGCGGTATAGCCAGCAACAGGAGTCGTGAGCCGAAGCCCAGCTCACGCTTGATGCCTGAGCCGGCAGGAGGCGCTTGACCACTGCGTCCCCAGGCATCATGGCGTTCGATAAGCGGGAGCGATACGAGGGCGCCGACCGTCACGCCGATGCCGTAGACCACCATGAACAAGCCCTGGGCGAAGAGGAATTGTGTGCTGCACAGGAACAGGGTGAGGCTGGCAACAACGCGCGCATCGCGAGCGCGAAAGCACTCGAGTAGTTTCATGGCCAGCATTACTGTCAAAAGGCCGATAGCCGCTCTGCGGCCGAGCAGGTTGCCGTAGCTGAGGACAAGCAGCACAAGGCTGGCAAAGGTTAAGGAAACCCGGGCTAGCGCGGGCAGGGGCTTCCAGTTACGCCAAGCAGCTAGCCCACGCCATAGCAAGGGAGCGAGCGTGAACAGCACCAGCGGGAGCGACATGGTTGCCAGCTGCGGCAGGCTGTCGAGCGCCACCGTGGCGATCAGCCACGGCAGGGGATGTTGTCGCCAGTCACTCATGCAAGTGCTCAGGCGCTACAGGCTCTTGGCGTCATAAAGCGCCAAAGCCTCCAGACAGGCAAGACGGTGGTTGGCATCGCTGGCCGGGCCAAGTTCCAGCGCGGGCAGCTTGAGTGAGTAGTTGAGCTGCTGTTCATCAGCCAATAGCACCCAGGCCGTGAGT
>JABSSV010000186.1 GCA_013213875.1 Lysobacterales bacterium | reverse complement strand
GTCTTTGAATTTTGCGTGCGCATCATCCACCAGTGCCTGGTAGTCAGTTCCGTGACCATCTGCGAGCAGGCAAGTCGGCGCAGCAAAAAGCGTTGCGATAGCGAGATGTTTGATGAGTTTCATTACGTGCCCCCGATCCAATTAGTCCAGCGTTCCATTATGCACAAACGCGGCTGGGTTTTCGCGACCATGTGCCAGCCGTCTCTACTCAACCTTAGCAGGCAGCCATGGAGTGCGCGTTTTTACCGTTTTTTGCGGCACCTGTGCTATAGCTATGCCAACGTTCATAAAAAAAGCGTGCGAAAAAATGAGTAATACGTTCGAGCTTAACGGCGTCCAGCGGGAGGTGGAGGTCGATGGCAGCATGCCGCTGCTGTGGTATCTCCGTGAGGTGGTTAATGCGACCGGCACCAAATTCGGTTGCGGCATGGGACTGTGCGGTGCCTGCACCGTTCACATCGACGGCCAGGCTACGCGATCCTGTCTGACGCCCATCAGCGCCGTCTTCGGCCGCACTGTCACCACCATCGAAGGTCTTTCCGAACACGGCGATCATCCCTTGCAAAAAGCCTGGCTGGAGCATCGTGTACCGCAGTGCGGTTATTGCCAGGCGGGGCAGATCATGAGTGCGGCCACCTTGCTGGACGCCAATCCAGACCCCAGTGACGCGGAGATCGATGCGGCCATGCAAGGCAATATTTGCCGCTGTGGCACCTACAACCGAATTAAGGCCGCCATCAAGACCGCCGCCGCTGACGTCAAGGTGAAACCGTGAGCGCCCCCCAGATCTCGCGCCGCACGCTACTGCAGGGTAGCGGCGTTGCCGCTGGCGGCCTGGCGCTGGGGGTCTCCATTCCCCTGGCAGCAACCCCGCAGCCCACATCGGAGGCCAAGGAAATCAACGCCTTCGTCCACATCGCTGACGATGGCGCCACTACCATTTACTGTGGTCGCTGCGAGATGGGCCAGGGCATTTCTACCGCCCTGCCCCAGGCCGTAGCTGACGAACTGGAGGCCGACTGGAGTCGTGTGACCGTTTTGCAGGGCGATGCAGATGAAAAGTACGGCCCCCAGGCTACCGGTGGGTCACGCTCCATCAACGAGATGTTCCAACCCATGCGTGCAGCGGGCGCTGCCGCGCGAGAAATGCTGGTCACCGCGGCCGCCGCCCGCTGGGGCATTCCCGCCAGCGACTGCTATGCGGAACAGCATCGGGTTCGAAACCGCCAAAATCAGCGCTCCCTGAGCTACGGTGAGCTGGTGGCGGAAGCGGCCGACCTGTCCGTACCCGCGCAACCGACGCTGAAGCAGCCACAGCAATTTCGCTACATCGGCCAGCCCCTGCCGCGCCATGACATGTCAGAGGTGGTTGTCGGAGAGCGCACCTATGGCGCCGATGTCAGGGTGCCGGGCATGAAGTACGCTGCCATCCGCCACGTCCCGGTTCTCGGTGGCGCCATTAAGAGCTACGACGCCACTGAGGCGAAGGCCTTACCGGGCGTGATCGATGTGATCCAGATTGACCCCATCGCTGATGCCTACAGCTCCCTTGGCGGCATCGCCGTGATCGCAGACACCACCTGGCAAGCGAAGCAGGCGCTGGATCGCATCAACATCGAGTTTGACGCCGGCCCGAACGGCAGCTATGACTCGAAGGCATACAAAGAAGAGTTGGTGCGTCAGGTCGAGCAACCGGCAGAGAAGGTCCATGAGAAGGGCAATATTGCCGCAGCATTCGAGGCCGCCGCGAGCACACACAAAGCCACCTTTACCGGTGGGCATCTGTCCCATTCGCCCATGGAACCCATGGCCAGTACCGTGGCCGTTAGG
>JABSSV010000185.1 GCA_013213875.1 Lysobacterales bacterium | reverse complement strand
GCTGCCGGAGTTGGCAGAGCAAGATTTAACGCCGCGCGTGCGTTTGTTTGGTGACGGGCGCTTACTAATACACCGTCCTTCCTACATGAAACGGTCCGGCACCTGGGAGACCCAAATAGAGCCTGCGGAAGTCGATAATTTTCTTCAATCGGTCGTGCCAACGCTCTTTGGATTCGATGATCGATCGGTGCGACTGGATATTGAGTCGCGCGAGAAAAAAATCTCCTCGCAACGCTCTGGGGTCAAAGCCATGGCTGTGCAGGGTAAGTCAGCAAAAGAAATTCTTTACGCGCGCTTTGACGCGCCCATCTCCTACTTCGAATTAAACATTAAGGCCTTTGGGCGCCCTGGATCCGGGGTTTTAACAAGCGTAAGCGCGCCCGTCTATGTCGCTTGGGAAGGCCTGTCATTAGATTTGCGTCGTTTCCCTGATCAGTCCATGCTCAAGAACCTGCACGCTGTCGAAAGTACCGTTCGGAGTTTGGAAGACCGCGATGACTTGGTCCTCATCACTAATAGCGTGCCATGAGAGCTTCTACGGGCAAACTGCTTGGGTTATCGATGGTTTCGATACTGGCCACGGGCATGGCCATAACGTCTGAGACCGCTAGCGCAGGTGCCTTTGTATTCGCGGGTGAGGCGAACGGTTTGGACATTATCACCCATCCATTCGGTTACAGCGGTGTGGGCGGCACGATATATGTGGAGGTCTGTATCGACAGCGCGGCCGCGGACGCGCGCGCTATGGCCCAGCCGATTCTCAATATCGTGAAAGAAATCAATTTTTTCGAAGCATCGAGCCCGAATCTATTTTTTGGTGCCGATAATAACGTGCCTGCTGATGCGGTCGATTTCGAATCACTCACCTTGCATGAACTGGGGCACTGCATTGGTCTTGCGCACCCCAATTTGGCAACGGAGTCCAATTTACCCGCTGATCAACGTGACTTTACCAAGGCCACGGTTGGTACTGACGCGGCTTATGGCCTTGATAGCGGTGTGGATGGATTAAAAGGATCAGCCGATGATCAACGCGGTGACGATGTGAATCTGCACTGGTTTGAGGCGGGAGTAAATAACCCATTTCAAACGCCTGCAAGCGCACCCGGCGCGGGAACATACACGCGAGATCTAGCGCAGCTTCCCACTGACGATAGTTTTGTGGCTAACGCAGATCGAACCGTTGGCAATTCGCTCGGCTATCCTGATACGGAGGCAGTGATGCAGCAGGGGCAGTTCTTCGATGAAGACCAACGCCGCTTGACCGCTGACGATATCGCTACCCTACAACTGGGAATGGCTGGTGTGGATGAAACACCGGGTACAGCAGATGATTATGAGATTCGCATGATCTATGGCGGTCAGCGAACCAGCCGTGGCAACTGCGAGATTATGATTCAGTCCTCAACTTCGGGTTTTGGCGTGTGTTTTACCAGTGGCGCCTTCATAGGCGGCACGAACCACGTTCAGTTGATCAATCCAGTCTATGAATATAACAGTGACTTTAACTTCTATTTCAATCAGCTGGCCAGGCTAGGATGTAGCGCCGCGGATGACGCCTTGGCCTTCGCCGCCATCGTGCATGCGGATACGCAGTTCCATGAGGCCTGCACGCAGGTCGATTACCGCAATGGCTATGAAGTTGCTGCTAGCGGGGAGGTAACAGCTGTGGCGCCGGTTGTCAGTTTCGGACCCGGCGTATCAGTTAGCGGCACCATGCGCGTGATCATAGCCACACCTTAATGCTTTCCTGCGCCACATAGCGCTGGTAACTATGCCAAGCGCACCACCTGATCGTCGTACCGGGTACTGATTTGGTCCGCTAGTCTTTTTTCGAGTTGATGCCGGCGGACCTTAAGGGTAGGTGTCAGTAATTCATTGTCCGTGGTCCAGGGATCGGAGCAGATCAGGATGCGATCCAGCTGCTGGTGACGCTCCAGCCCGGCGTTAATGGCCCGGAGCTGATCTTCAAGTTCCTTCCTGACCTGCTCAGCTTGCCGCTGCTGCGCGGCCTCGGACAGCACCACCAGCGCAATGGGCTGGGGCAGCTTGTTGCCGGTCACGCACACCTGCTCAATGGTGGGATTGGCCATGAACTTGGCCTCAATGGGCGCCGGTGCCACGTATTTGCCCTTCGCGGTTTTAAAGATTTCCTTGAGGCGCCCGGTAATGCGCACCTGCCCCTGCGCATCCATTTCGCCCCGGTCACCGGTCTTCAGAAAGCCATCGGCGGTAAAGGCCGCGGCCGTCTTTTCCGGTTCCAGATAGTAGCCCTGCATAAGGCAGGGACCGTGCACCTGAATTTCGCCACTGTCGGCAATGCGCAGCTCGGTGCCTTCATAGCTGCTGCCGATGGAGCCGATTTTGCTCGCGCAAAAGGGGTAGCAGGACGTGCCATAGGCCGCGTTTTC
>JABSSV010000184.1 GCA_013213875.1 Lysobacterales bacterium | reverse complement strand
GCTGGATGATTTGGAAGAAATGCTGCACACGGCGCGCTGAGCGCCCGGCCTGAGAGCGGCGGAACCGGTCGGTTCCGCCGCTTTTAATCCCCTCGCCTACCAGTGAATGCCGCGCATAAGGCTGGCAAAGGCAATCTGCTCCTGGCTGGCATGAGCCTGTCCCTGAGAAACACCTTTCCGACTGGTTGAATCAGGGAACATGCGGAACGCGCTGTTCATAACAATCTCCGATACCTTCGGCGCTACCGCGTGCAGTACCTGCGCGAAGATGCCCAGTCGCGTAGCGATCCGCTGGGGCCGGTAGATGACGGCCTGTTTGACCATTTCCGCTGCGTCGTCGGGGCTGATGGTTGGTACGTGATCGTACATTTTCGTTGGCGCGATCATGGGTGTGCGCACCAGCGGCATGTTGATCGTCGTAAATGACACGCCCGTATCGCTGAACTCGGAGGACGCACAGCGCGAGAAAGCGTCCAGCGCCGCCTTGGAGGCCACATAGGCCGAGAAACGCGGCGCATTACTGAGCACGCCGATGGAACTGATATTCACGAACTGACCCTCGCGTGCCGCAGTCATATGCGGCAGGCATCGCATGATCAGGCGCAAGCTGCCGAAATAGTTGAGCTGCATGGTGCGCTCGAAATCATGGAAGCGATCATAGGAATGCTGGATCGAGCGGCGTATGGAACGTCCCGCATTGTTCACCAGCACGTGAATAGCCCCCAGATCAGCAATGATGTCGTCAATCAACTTGTCACAGGCGTCCAGATCGGTCAGATCGCAGGGATAGGCATGGGCCACACCGCCCTCGGCTTCAATCTCCGCCTTGGTTTCCAGCAATCCTTCTTCACTACGCGCTACCAGCACCACTCGCGCACCGGCATCCGCCATCATAAAGGCCGTGGCTTTGCCGATACCGGAAGACGCACCGGTAACCACCACCACCTTGTCACCAACGTGACCGCGAAGACTACGATCGATAAACAGGTCCGGATCCAGATGCCGCTCCCAGTAATCCCACAGGCGCCAGGCGTAGTCCTCAAGCCGCGGCACCTTAATGCCGCTGCCCTTCAGTGCCGTCTCCGCATCCCGGTTGTCGAAGCGGGTGGGATAGTTAACGAACTTAAAGATATCAGGCGGCAAACCAAAGTCCTTCAACACCTGATTGGTAATGCGCCGCACCGGTGGCAGCATGGATAGGCCCTGACGTACCGTGGCGGGCACAAAGCTGAACATGCGCGCATCAATGCGCATGGTCATCTGCGGTGCGTGTGCAGCCTGCGCAAAGATATTGAGAATCTCGCCGATGCGTTTGGGCTTGGGCTCGGTCAGGTGAAAGGCGCGGCCATCAAGCTTTGGCTTGTGCGCGATATGGACGGTAGCCTTGGCCACATAGTCCACGGGCACCATGTTGATGCGACTGCCCTCAATACCCAGCGTGGGCATCCAGGCCGGCAACATGCGGCGCATTTTCTGAATCCCCTTGAAGAAATAATAGGGGCCGTCCACCTTGTCCATTTCGCCGGTTTCCGAATGCCCCACCACCAGCCCGGGGCGGTAGGCACGCCAGGGTATGCTGCACTCGTTCCGGACAATCCCCTCCGAGTCGTGCTTGGTGGGGAAATACGGGTGCTCCAACCCCTGCGCCTCCTCGAACATGTCCTCCCGAAAGATACCGGGAAACATGCCCGCAGCAGCGATCGATGACATGTGGTGAAAGCACTTTGCACTCAGGGCCTCGGCCAGCTTCACCGCATGGCGCGTACCCTCCACATTGGCTTTGTACTGACTGTCGGCATCCGCTGCCAGGTCATAGATAGCGGCCAGATGGAAAAAATGCTTCACCTCCCCCGCCAGCTTTTTCCGCTGCGCAGGACTTACCCCGCAAAAAGGTCGGGTGATATCTCCGGTGACGGCCACCAGTTTCTCCCCGAGATCTCCCAGGCTCGCTTTCAGTACATTAAATTTCTTTTTGGAACCGCTGCGGACCAGCACGTAGATGGTGCCGACGCCCTTACGCTCAAGCAGTTCGATAATCAGGTACTTGCCGATAAAGCCGGTACCACCGGTAACGAAATAGTTCATAGAGCGGGTCCTTTTCTTAGCGAAGTCTAGTTTGAATTCGTATCGTGATAGGATCGACGCTCATGATCTTAGCAGAAGGGTTACGCCTGTTGGCGAACCGAATAATTGGGAGGAGTACGTGAGCGATCATTTTGAAACGGCCGTAAGTGCCGTCAAGCAACTTTCTGACTAGCCAGACAATGACACCCTGCTGAAACTATATGCGCTTTATAAGCAAGGCACCGAGGGCGATGTGAGCGGTGAGAAACCCGGCTTTTTTGACTTTGTGGGCGCAGCAAAATTTGAAGCCTGGGAAGCTTTGCAGGGCACCAGTATGGATGAGGCCAAAAACCAGTACGTCGACCTCGTGCGCGCACTCGGCGGCCAGCTGGACTAACGCCACCGTGGGCCGCAGAGATACCCGGGGACTGATTCTGGAAACCAGTTTGACGCTGTTTAACGAACTGGGCGAACCCAATGTCACTACCAATGACATTGCCTTCGAGGCCGATATCAGCCCCGGAAATCTCTACTACCACTTTCGCAGCAAGGACGATATTGCGCTGGAACTATTCAAGCGCTATCTGCTGGAGCTGATGCCCCTGCTGGAACCCGCTGACAAGAGTGTTGTGCCCGGCATCGAGGAGCTCTATCTGCGCTTGCATCTGATTTTTGAAGCCATGGGTCGCTATCGTTTCATCTATCGCAACCTGGCCGATCTCTACGCACGCATTAACAACCTCCGGCAAGCCATGAATGGTTTGCTGGGGCGACTTGAAGCGACGCTGGAGCAGCTTCTGGATCGACTGGAAGGCGGTGAGGTCATGTGCATCGACCGCACCGATCGCCAGGCGCTGGTCAGCAATGTAATGGTACAAATGACCTACTGGATCGCCTATGCGGAAATACAGGATGACCCGGGGCTTGAGGATGGCAGTTCCCTGAGCCGGGCCGCGGCGCGGGTCCTGTACCTTTTTATCCCCTATCTGCGCGCCGATGAGGCGGCGCAATTCCGTACGCTGGCCGAGGACTATCTGGCAGCCTGAGCCAAACGGAAATGAAAAAAAGGCCGGCTTGAAGCCGGCCTTTTTTCATTACTTGGCAAATGCGAGATGCTTCACTGGGTGGCGGATATGAAACCCGTTGCCTGGCTATCACCTCGCGAACGCTTTATGCCTTGGCAGCTGCCTTTTTAGCGACCGGCTTTTTCCCGGCGGCTTTTTTCGGAGCGGCTTTCTTCACCGCTGCTGCCTTGGGAGCCGCCTTTTTCGGTGCGGCTTTCTTGGGCGCTGCTTTCTTCGGCGCGGCTTTGGCAGCCGGCTTGGCAGAAATGCTGGCAACCTGCTCAGACAGCTTCTGCACCCGCGCAGACAGCTTGTTCACGTCATCAGCGGTCGGCACACCCAAACGACCCAGCACACGTGCTACGCGGTCTTCAAAGATGTTTTCCAGCTTGTCCCAGTTATCAACAGCCTGCTGACGCACGGAATCAACGCGAGATTCCACATCACCACGGATATCGACCACTTTGTTTTCCACTTCGTCGCGGGTGCTCTTCTCGATCTTGCTGCCCTCTTCGACCAGCTTGTCGAACAGCTTGCTGCCTTCATCGAGGATTTTGCCACCCTGCTCAACCAGCTTGCCGCTCTGACCTACCAGTTTTCCGCCCTGCTCAACCAGCTTGTTGGTCTCCTGCTGTGCGATAGAGAACGCACCGAGGCCTGCCAGCCAGATATCACGAGCCGAATCCAGAACCTGATCACTCAGCTTGCTTGAAGATGCTTTCGCCTGTACTTTCTTTTTCAGTGTCTTCTTAGCCATGTCAAAACTCCCGTTTCATGGGTTAGATAAGTTGATGGCGTGCATGGTACGGAATGCATTTAGAGCAAACACACTAGAAAACAGACTTTTTTTCAGCGTCTTCGCAAACCCCCGCGCTGCGGGTCCTGAAGCGCTGCGGAAACCACCGCTTGGAGCGCCCTTGGAAGCGCTCGGGGGAGAATACGATGGCGCAATGGCGACCCTATCCTTACGACAGCTCTGCTTTCACCTATGCGGGCGATGCCCTTGAAGCAGCCTGGCCACGCCTGCATCAGGGTGATCAGGAACCGTGGCCTTCAGCCGCACAGCTTCAGGCCGTACTGGAAGCGCATCCCAAAGCGGCTCCCGCCGACTTTGACGGCGACCTGGATGCCCTGGCAGCAGCCCTGCAAAGCGCCTGGCGTGCCTTTCATGCCGGGAATTTTGGGGCTGCCATCGAACAGGGAGCGGCGCTGGGGCCGCTGGGGCACGCCCCCGCCAACAAGGCCGCTGGCATCTATGCAGCCTACCTGGAGGAAGATGAACAGGTACAACGCCAGCTTCTGCTGGCGGCGGCTGAGCGCGCGGAGGCCGCCATGGCCGCCCTGCCGGAAGCGGCCAACGCGTTCTATTTCCACGCCTTCAACCTGGGGCGCTATAGCCAGTCAATTTCCATTGTAGAGGCCCTGCGCCATGGCATTGGCGGGAAGATTCAGGACAGTCTTAAGCAGGCACTGGAACTGGCGCCTGAACATGCGGAGGCCCATACAGCGCTGGGGCTGTACAACGCAGAAATTGTCGATAAGGTCGGCAAAATGATTGGCGCCATGACCTATGGAGCCAGCGCCGACAAGGCCAAAACCCATTTTGAAGAAGCCCTGAAACGGGTTCCTCACTCACCGATTGCCCATATGGAATACGGTAACGGGCTGTACATGCTGTACGGCGACAAACAGTTGGATCGGGTCACTGAGCTGTACGTGACCGCCTCTGAACTGGAACCGGCGGACGCCATGGAGCAGTTGGACGTGAACAGCGCGCTCGCGGAACTGGAATAAGCCCTCCGCAAGCTCGGCAACTGGCAATTACTTGCTATCTGGAGCGCTCAGCACCTGCTGGGCCAGGGTCTCTTCCGGCCGCCCTTCCAGTGGCAACATCATGCCCAGATAGAGCAGTTTCTCGAATTCGGCACGAAAACGGTCAATGACTCGCTGGGGCTCAGGCACCAGCTTGCGATCGGTAATCAAGCCAAAAAACACCTGACCGTTGTAGCTGAGGATGCTGATACCCATGCCGATACTGCCATTTTGCGGCACCCAGAACATCAGTTCACGCAACGGTGAACCGGCCAGATAGAGCGGCTGCTGCGGCCCCGGCACATTGGTGAGAACGGCGGTCGCCTTCTCGCTGAGCACATCCAACACCGGCTTTTGTAGTACCGACGGCCCCATGCCCAGCGCGGCGAGAAAACCAAAGGTAACGGCCGCCTGTTTGGACGATTTCAAGGCATTCATGCGCTCGTTGACCGTATACAGACGGGCCAAAGGATTGGCCGCGCTGACCGGCAACTCCAGGAACACAAGACCAAAGTGATTACCCAACTCCAGCGCATGCTCCAGGGGGCGCAGATTGACCGGCACGGTAGCGCGAAGATCGCACTCCGTATCGCCCTCCTGGCCCGACTCCTCCAGGTAACTGCGCAGCGCACCGCTCACGGACGCAATCAAGACATCGTTGACCGTACACCCAAAGGCCTTTCCCACCGCTTTCACTTCAGACAGCGGCAGCGGCTCAGCCCAGGCCACCTCCTTGCGCACCCCGAGCTGGCCTTTGAACTGGGTCCGCGGATCATTGGGCAAGGCCAGCGCATGGGCCAACTCGCCCATGATTTCTCCCGCCTCATTCGCATAGCGGCTGGCCTTGGCTGGATCGTGCAGCATGGACAGCCCCTCTTCCACCGCCTTCT
>JABSSV010000183.1 GCA_013213875.1 Lysobacterales bacterium | reverse complement strand
TGCGGCCACGTTGCAGGCCGACCTGGAGGCGCTTGGCATGATCAGGGGTGCGCGCTTCGGACGCATGGTTTCAGGGCTGCTGCCGGTCGATCGCATCGGTGAGCTGGAAGATCTGACCAGTTTACATGTGGCCCAGCCGGCGCTCGCCGCCGTGAGTCGTGGCAGTATTAATAGCCGCGGTGACCGGGCGCAACGTTCACGCCAGGCCCGAGGTCGTGAGAAGGTGAAGGGGCGCGGCATTCGCGTCGGTGTGTTGTCTGATTCCTATGACTGTCTCGGCGGGGCCGCAGATGGTATCGCCAGTAAAGACCTTCCACCAGCGCGTAAGATCGATGTGCTGCAGGAAGGACCTTGCCCGGCCAGCGACGAGGGTCGCGCCATGATGGAGATTGTGGCGGACGTGGCGCCCGCATCATTCCAGTCTTTTCATTCTGCGTTTAATGGTCAGGCGGATTTCGCCACCGGCATTATCGAACTGCAGCAGGGTGGTGCCGACGTGATTGTCGACGACATCATTTATTTTGCAGAACCCATGTTTCAGGATGGCATCATCGCTCAGGCCATTGATCAGGTGGTGGCCGACGGCGCGGCCTACTTCTCGTCGGCGGGCAATAACGGTCGGGACTCCTACGAGAGCGCCTTTAATAGTAGTGGTACCACTGGGCCAGGTGGCGCTTTACGTCACGATTTTGATCCCGGCCCGGGCGTGGCACCACTGCAGGCCGTCACGCTACAGCCCGGCGCTAACTTTAGCCTGGTGCTGCAATGGGACGAGCCAGCCTTTAGCGTCAGCGGTGCGCCTGGGGCCCAGAGCGATGTCGATGTGGTGTTTTATCTCGACGCGGCCGGTACGCAGGTCATCACGGCCTCCGCCGATAATAATATCGGTGGCGATCCGGTAGAAATCACAGGGCTGAGCTATCCGGCGACGGCGCCGGGGCCCGTGACGGTCTACCTGGGTATCGAACTGTTCGCAGGCGCGCAGCCCGGTTTGATCAAATACGTGTTGTTCGACAGTGGCCCGGCCGGTAGCGCAAGCTTTGCCTTTGCGACCAACAGTTCAACCAGCTACGGGCATGCCACAGCGGTTGGGGCGATGGCGACTGGCGCGGCGGCCTGGTTCAACACGGAGTTGTACAGTGACACCTGTAAACCTGCTTGCTTGAACAGTTTCTCATCCGCCGGTGGCATCCCCATTTTCTTCGACACCCAGGGCAACCGTTTGGCGCAGCCGGATGTGCGCTTGAAGCCGGAAGTGGTGGGTCCGGATGGCACCAATAACACGTTTTTCGGGGCCGATATCACCTTCTTGCCACCTGAACTCGGTGAGAACGACGGTTTCCCCAACTTCTTTGGCACTTCAGCTTCGGCGCCCCACGTGGCGGGTGTGGCCGCCCTGATGCTGGAGAAGGCACCAACCATTACGCCTGAGGGCATCTATAACGTGCTGGAAGCCACGGCCAAGGATATGAACGAGCCGGGTCCGGATTTTGACACCGGTTTCGGTTTTATCAATGCCCGGGCCGCGGTGGCGGCTGCGCCTGCGGAAGCGGGTGAGGAGTAAGCCACTGCACTGCTCGGTAAAAACGCCGCCTTCGGGCGGCGTTTTTCCTTGCGCTGTCGACAGCTATTTCCTACGCTGCAGCCTGCGAACGGCATCGACACATTATGGTTCGAATTGATAAATGGCTATGGGCGGCGCGTTTTTACAAGACGCGCGCGCTGGCGCGAGCGGCGGTGCAGGGCGGCAAGGTTTCATTGAACGGCCAGCGCGTTAAACCGGCCCGGACGCTGAAGCACAATGACGAGCTTTCCATTCTCCGTGGCGAGGAGCGTTTCGTGGTGCACGTGCAGGTGCTGGCAGATAAGCGTGGGCCGGCCAGCGTGGCGCAAACGCTTTACGCAGAAACCTCGGAAAGCATCGCCGCCAGAACCGCTGCGGCGGAGCAGCGGGCGGCGGAGCGCGCATCGCGGGCCGAGCGTGTTCGGCGCCCGGACAAGCGCCAACGGCGACAGATTATCCGCTTTCGGCAGGATCGGGGCTGATCGGGGTCGATCAGGGGCTCGGCCTAGTCCTTCTCAGTTAGCGCTTTAAGCTCGTAGACCAGGTCCAGCGCTTCCCGGGGT
>JABSSV010000182.1 GCA_013213875.1 Lysobacterales bacterium | reverse complement strand
GGAGCGCCTGCTTGCCCGCATGGGGTGCAAGCCGCTATGGTCCCAGCAAGACGCCCTCGCGGACCCCGTAGGGAACAGCCGGGCAAGCTGAAATCACAGAAAAGTCTGGATGCACTGATGGAAGAAATTTTTATCGTTCTGGCCCTGTATCTCGTGCTCTTGTTTGGCCTGGCGCTGTGGAGTCGTAAATCGACCCATACGCTGAAAGGGTACTTTATCGCAGGCCGGGAATTGCCGCCTGCTGTGGTTGCCTTCTCTACCAACGCCACCGGTCAGAGTGGCTGGCTATTGCTGGGGCTCACGGGTATGGGCTATGCGGTTGGAGCGCAGGCATTCTGGGTCGTTCTGGGCGAGGTGGTGGGCATTTCCCTTGCCTGGTTGCTGGTGGCGCGGCGCTTCAAGCGTCTTGCTGACGAGGCGGATGCGATCACGGTACCGGATGTGCTGGCCTGGCGCTTCCAGGACCGGCGTCATGTGCTGCGGCTGCTCAGTGCCGGGATTATTTTGCTGATGGTGGGCACCTATGTGGCCGCGCAGCTGGTGGCGGGAGGAAAGACGCTGAGCGGCTTCACGTCTCTGGATTATCCCGCCGCCGTGCTGTTGGGAGCCGTGGTCATTATTGGCTACACGCTGGTGGGCGGTTACAAGGCGGTAGCCTGGACTGATCTGATTCAGGGCCTGGCCATGTGGATAGGCCTTCTGGCCATTCCCATTGCCGCTATTCTTGCCGCCGGCGGCTGGTCCGCCATGCTTGATACTCTGGCGGCGCAGGACCCGGCCTACCTCAGCCCCTGGGGGAGTGATGGAACGGGCTTGAAAGGCATGGTGGCGGTGCTGAGCTTTCTGGCGATTGGCTGGGGTTTTCTGGGTATGCCGCAGCTGCTGGTTCGTTTCATGTCCGCGCGCTCGGAACAGAGCCTGGTGCCGGCCATGAGGATCTCAATTGTTGTACTGGCTTGTTTTGGTGCGGGTGCGGTACTGACCGGCATGGCGGGTCGCGCACTCATGCCCGGCCTTGAGGATCAGGAGGCTATCCTGCCTCTGCTGGCACAGGATCTGTTTAATCCCTGGATCACCGGCGTCATCATGGTGGTGGTATTGGCGGCCATCATGTCCACCGTTGACAGTCTCTTAATTTTTGCCTCATCCGCGCTGGTGCGTGATGTGCTGCAGCAGGCGCGCGGCGTCGCCGCCAGCGAGCAGCGTATGGCCCGCTTTGGGAAAGCGGTGACCATGTTTATTGGCGTCCTGGGCGTGATTTTTGCGCTGCATCAGACGCCCCTGATTTTTTGGTTTGTACTGTTTAGCTGGAACGGGCTTGGCGCGGCGTTCGGGCCGCCGGTGCTGTGCGCGCTCTGGTATCGCTCCACCACGCTGGCGGGGGCGGTAGCGGGCATGCTGAGTGGCTTTCTCACCACCGTGTGCTGGCTGCTGTTCTTCAAGGAATCGGCCTACAATCTGCTTGAAATTGTGCCCGGCTTTCTGGTCGGTCTCCTGGTGACCTTGCTGGTAAGTCGCTTCACTGCGCCCAGGGCGCAGCTGCCTTAGCCGGATGGCTCCTTGCGGCGCGGGAGATTGATGCCTGGGCTGGCCTCGCGGGCCAGGGAGACGGGGCCCAGTCGCTCACGTTGATCAAGGGCATAGTCCGTGTAGGCGCCGTTCGCATCTACATAGTGGAGGAACAGCTGAATCCAGACACCGTCGGCGAGAGGCTCGCGCCAGTGCCTTAGCTCAGCGCCCCGGTACACCAGTAAATCGCCCGGGGACAGATCAACGGCTACGTTCTCGCCGTTTGCCTGCAGCCAGATCGGCCACTTGCTGGCGCTGTCCCAGCTGCCGATTGGCAAGGTCACGCTGATCTCGCAGGAGGGCCGGTCCACGTGCGGTGGCAGGGTCGATTCTGGCGTGTAGCAGCGCAGGTAGGAATAGCAGGGCACCAGCTCCAGCCCCAGCCGGCGCTGCAAGGGTTGGTGCAGCATGAGCAAAAGGGCCTCACCCATAGCGTCGCAGTAGCGTCCCCAGGCGCGCGTATGCTCATCCCATTGCATGTAGCCTTCATGAACGCGGTTGAGCCGCGTGGCCTCCAGCGCCAGCTTCAGCGCGTGGGGTGGAACCATGTGTCGTTGCACCGCATAGCGCTGCTGTTCGAATTCTTGTGCCGGGTTGTTCATGCTGTCTTTTTGTTCGGCGGCGACCGACGGGTCACCCGCGCGTTACAATGAGCGGAAATTCTAACAGAAGCGAGGTTCCCCACGGTCATGAGCAAGCGTGATGGATATTGAGGCGCTGAGACAGCAAGCGCAGCGCGGTGTGCCGGAAGCGCAACTGCAACTGGCGATCGCGTACATGACGGGCAACGGGCTTGAGCAGGACGCAGCGATGGGTCGGCGCTGGCTGGCCGAGGCTGCGCGTAATGGGCACACGGATGCGGCGCGGTTTCTCGGGCTTATTTATCTGCGTGGTCTTGATACGCCCCCTGATCTTGAACGTTCCGAAGCGCTGCTTGCCCAGGCCATGGATGCCGGTGACCGGGAGGCGGCCTGGTGTCTCGCCTCGCTGCGATTGGGGCGGCGTGATAACGATTCGGCGCGCACGGCAGGCCGCCGTGACCTTGAGGCCGCAGCCAGTGCTGGCCACCCGCGCGCCCTGTGCCAACTGGCCTGGCTGTTGGACGGTCGGACGGATGAGCCGGCTGCGCCACGTGAGGCCTTGGAGTTGGCACGACGCGCTGCCCAGGCCGGGGACGGTGGTGCGCTGCTGCTGCTGAGCGAGTGGGCCCGGCTCGGTCGCTGGACAGCCAGGGATATGCCTCTTGCCGGCGCCCTGGCGCAAGCGGCGGCGGCGCGTAACTGGTTGCTGGCGGCCGAGCTGGCCAAGGAAATGCCGGCCGGTGGGCGCCTGGCTCTGGAGCGTTTGCAGTTTAGCGAGGACAGGAACAGCGACTGGCCGGCACCGACCCTGACCATGGCCAGCTGGGAACCCCGGGTGGTACTGGTGCGCCGGCTTCTCAGTGACTTCGAGTGTGCCGAAGTGATTAATGCAGCCGGTGAGCATTTGACGCCATCGTTCATCGTTGATCAGGACGGCGATCATGCCAGTGATCAGATTCGCAGTTCTACCGAGGTGCGTCTTCGGGACGGCCTGCGTAACCTCGTGGTCAACGCTGTTGAGGAACGGATGGCGACCTGGAGCATGGTGCCGGTTGCGCATGGAGAATATCCACTGGTGCTGCGTTACGAGCACGGCCAGAGCTTTGAGCAGCATTTTGATTATTTTATCCCCGAACGATTCACCATGGGGCAGGGGCCTCTGGAGTTCGGTGGTCAACGAATTGCTACCCAGTTGCTTTATCTCAACGCGGGTTTTACCGGTGGGGAGACGCGCTTCGATCGCGCTGAAATGGTCATCCAGCCTGAGCGCGGCATGTGCATGATGTTTCATAACGTGAAGCCAGACCATAACGTTGACCCGCTGACCCGTCACACGGGCGTTGCGGTAGAAACCGGCGTTAAGTGGCTGTTGTCACGCTGGATCAGGGAATTGCCCAGCGACTGTCCAGCAGCCACCCATGATCGCGACGTCTACCGACCTGCAACGGCCTAGCGGGTGCAGGCCGGGCAAGGGGTGCGGCGATCAGCTAACTGGAATTTAACGTGCCTTTGCGCTATCATGGCGCTGTTAAGGGTAAGAGTCTCAACCAAACGCACTACCAATTGGCTGAGAGGGGGGCTGACGTAAGGGGTTTAGGCGTCAGGGTAAATACCGCGGTCCTGATATCTTCGTGACCAGGGGCGCTGTCAAAACTTCCTTTCTAACCGGTCAAGTGTTGTGCACTTTCGCCCGCTTGGGCGCTTAATTTGCCCATACCGCCAACTTTTTGGCGGCTCCGTTGTAGTACCAGTAGTAGCGGAGACAATGACAGGGAATAGTTGTCCGGTGTGCGGACAACGACAGTCTCCTTGGGAAGGTTCATCTACCAACAGGACGTGGGTATTAGAACCGCCAGCACAGTGGTATCTGTGCGATGGGAGAAAGAAAATGTTGGAAATCATCTTGGTTGCTTCCGGAGCCTTCCTCGCAGCGATGTTCTGCGTCTGGGTTTACCGGATTACGAAATCAGTGCATGACTCCAAATTCCGTCAGGTCAAACTGGCGGGCCAGGAAGAGGGTATTACGATTACGCAGGAAGGCGGAACGGTGGAGCTCAAGCTGACCGAAAACGCCGGCACTGCTGCCGCTGGGGGCTCTCGGAAGCCCTGGGGCTGGTAAAACCCGGATTCCAAGTTGGGGGATTGAGCTGTGAAGCTCGACAAAAAACGCTGTGATCCTTGCGGATGATCACAGCGTTTTTTTATGGGGTGATGCGCTTGGCTCCAGCCTGGTCACCAACGCACAGCGCACTTAGTCTAGCAGCGCACTGACCTTGGCGGCGCAGATAAAATCGTTTTCCGACAAGCCATCGATGGCGTGGGTGGTGAAGCCCACCTCGCAAAAGTTATAGCCGGCGGAGAAGTCGGGGTGGTGATTTTCCTTGTTAACCACCCAGGCCATGGCATTGATAAATGAGACGGTCCGGTAAAAGCCCTTGAACTCGAAGCGTCGGGTGATCATTTTGCTGTCTTCACTGAGGGTCCAGTGGGGCAGGGTTTTCAGCATCTCCAGCGCGCTCTCGCGATCGATAGCGTCGACACCGCCTTCGCAAGGCACGCAGTGTTTATCAGTCAGGCTACAGGTGGATGACATATTCTTCTCCCGCCCTTTCAGGCGCTTTCTTTTAGGGGATAGGTGGGTTCGAACATGCCCAGGCTGCGAGCTTTCCCGATGAGAGGGATAAGGTCCTGCTGGGCAAGTTCAAACAGCGTGTCAAAGGACTCCAGCATAAAGTAGATGGGCTGGAAGATATCAATCCGGTAAGGCGTGCGTAGCGCTGTGAGCGGATCAAATAGCTTACGCTCCGGTACGTCGCTATGCAGGGCGTATTCCAGTTCCCCCGGGGAGCTCACGATCCCAGCGCCGTAGGAACGAAGGCCAGCCTCTGTGCTGATCAGGCCGAACTCTACCGTGAACCAGAACAGGCGCGCGAGCATGGCATGATCCCGCTTATCTGCTGCCAGCCCGGCTTTGCCGTAGGCTTCCGTGAACGCGGCGAAGCGGTAGTCGGTCAGTAGCGGTGTATGGCCGAAGACTTCGTGAAAAATATCGGGCTCCTCGAGATAGTCCAGTTCTTCCGGCGTGCGGATAAAGGTGGCCGCCGGGAATTGACGATTGGCCAATAGCTCAAAGAAGCGGGTGAAGTTGATCAGCGCTGGCACCGGTGCCACGGACCAGCCCGTGTGGTCCTGGAGTACGGCACTGACTTCATGCAGCTGTGGAATTCGGTCCCGGGGGAAGTCCATGAGCTCCAGGGCGCTGATGTATTCATCGCAAACCTGACCTTGCAACATGGGTAGCTGCCGATCGATCAAAGTCGCCCAGGTCGCATTTTCCGCATCGGAATAATGAATGATGCCATTGGCATCGGGTGTTCGTGACGCGTACTGGGTGCTTTTGGGCATGGGTAAACTCCCTGATCGACTGGGCATAGTTTATCGCAGCCCCTGTGAAAAAATTTGCCAAACATTCTAAGATATGCTTTTAAAACAGAATGAATATTTTAAAAAATGAAGATTTACAGGAAGCGGGACTGTGGACAGGGTTGATTTTAAAATACTTTCGGCGCTGCAGGGGAACGGCAGGCTTTCCAGTCAGGCATTGGCGGAAAAGGTTGGCCTCTCCTCCTCACCGTGTTGGCGGCGTGTGCGCCGGCTGGAAGAAGCGGGTGTCATTCAGGCCACGGTCGCTCTGGTGGATGCGGCGCAGGTCGGTCTCCATGTGACCGCCATCGCAATGGTGTCGCTGGAAGATCACCATCCGGACTCGGTCGCTGAGTTTGACCGCGTGGTTCAGGAGCGACCGGAAATTCTTGAATGTCATGCTACCAGTGGTCAGCATGACTACACGCTCAAGGTCGTCTGTGCCAGCATTCAGGCTTATGACCAACTGCTGAGCCGGTGGATCATGCCCTGCAAGGCGGTGCATACGGTCAACACCTCCTTTGTGTTGCGTTCAAGCAAGTGCACGACGGCCCTGCCTCTGTGACAAAAAACAGGCTTTTTACTGGAATTCAATTGCTTTCCGGGTAGTGTTTTTCACTTACTTGAAGAAGATATTCACGCGCATCTCACTGGTCATTGCGTAGCCCTCCGGAACCACGTATAAGGTGGTTTTAGCAAGGCGCCTGCTGGCGTAAACAGACCCGTGAAACCTTCAATCAAGCCCCAAAACCCCCGTTTTTCTTCCGGCCCCTGTAGCAAGCGCCCCGGTTGGTCTGCTGCTGCATTGGATACCGCTATTTTGGGTCGCTCGCACCGCTCCGCGCCGGGCAAGCGCATGCTGCGTGATGCCTGCGAACGAACCGCCCAGATTCTTGGTTTGCCACCCGGATATCGGGTGGGCATTGTGCCGGCGTCCGATACGGGCGCTTTTGAGCTGGCTATGTGGTCTTTGCTTGGCGAGCGGCCTGTCGATGTTTTTTATTGGGAGTCCTTCGGTAAGGGCTGGAAGACGGACATTGAGCAGCAATTGCAGTTGGAGCAGGCGCGCTATTTCGAGGCGCCCTACGGACAGCTGCCGGACCTCAATCAGGCAGATCCTGCCCATGATGTGGTCTTCACCTGGAATGGCACCACCTCCGGTGTGCGGGTACCGAACGGGGACTGGATTGCCGAGGACCGGGAAGGTCTGACGCTGTGTGACGCGACCTCGGCGGTCTTTGCCCAGTCTCTGGATTGGGAAAAGCTGGATGTGGTCACCTTCAGCTGGCAGAAGGTGCTGGGGGGCGAGGGCGCGCACGGCGTACTGATCCTGAGTCCGCGTGCCGTTGCACGGCTGGAGCGTTGGACGCCACCCTGGCCCATGCCCAAGATCTTTCGTCTCACGAAAGGCGGCAAGCTCAATGAGGGCATCTTTCAGGGTGCCACCATCAACACGCCCTCCATGCTGTGCGTGGCCGATTATCTTGATGCGCTGGACTGGCTCGAGTCCCTTGGCGGCGTTGCGGCCTGCCAGCAACGGAGTCAGCAAAGTCTGGCGCTCCTAGAGGCCTTTGTTGCCCAAACCCCCTGGATTGATTTTCTGGCCACGGAACCGGCGACGCGCTCCAACACCAGCGTCTGTCTAATGCTGGATTTGCCGGCCGAGCGCGTGAAGGCCATGGTTGCCTTGCTGGCGGATGAGGGCGTGGCGCTGGATATTGGTGCCTATCGTGATGCGCCTGCTGGGCTGCGTATTTGGTGTGGCGCCACGGTAGACCCCGCGGACATTGAAGTTTTATTGCCCTGGCTGAGCTGGGCCTATGAGAACGTGAGTGAGAGCAACTGACATGTACAAGATCAGAACCTACAACCGGATCAGTGATAAGGGCCTGAGCCTGCTGGCCCCGGAACGTTTCGCGGTGGCCGACGATATGGAATCACCCGACGCCTTTATATTGCGCAGCCAGAAGCTCCATGGCGAAGTCCTTCCCGAGGGCCTGCTGGCCATGGCGCGGGCGGGTGCTGGCGTCAACAACATACCGGTTGATGACTGCACAGCCCGGGGCATCGTGGTGTTCAACACCCCGGGTGCGAATGCCAATGCGGTCAAGGAGCTGGTAGCTGCAGGTCTGCTGCTGGGCTCTCGCGATGTGTTTGGTGGCATGGCCTTCGTGCAGTCCCTGCAGCATGAGAAGGACCCGGTGGCCATGAGCAAGCTGCTGGAAGCGGAGAAGAAGCGTTTTGCAGGCAGCGAGATTCAGGGCAAGACGCTTGGCGTGGTCGGGTTGGGCGCCATCGGTGCCATGGTGGCCAATATGGCCCTTGAGCTGGGTATGAATGTGGCCGGCTTCGACCCGGCCATTTCCGTGGAGGCAGCCTGGCAACTCTCCAGCCGCGTAGAAAAGGTGGAAAGCCTGCAGGCTCTGCTGGCCCTATCCGATTACATCTCCCTGCATATTCCCGCCAATGAGCATACGCGGGGCCTGATCAATGCCGAGGCCTTCGCTGCCATGCGCCCTGGGGCCTGTCTGCTGAATTTTGCCCGCGAGGAAGTAGTCAATCAGTCGGCCCTGCTGGACGCGCTCAATGCGGGCAGTTGCCGCCGCTACGTGAGTGACTTTCCGCGTCCTGAACTGCTGGGACATGAACGGGCCGTGTTGATGCCGCATATTGGTGCCAGCACGGTCGAGGCTGAGGAGAACTGTGCGGTGATGGCGGCCAGCCAACTCATCGACTTTCTTGAAAATGGCAATATCGTCAATTCGGTCAACTTCCCGCAGACCCGCATGAGCCGCAATGGCGGGTATCGTTTGACCTTTACTAACCAGAACGTGCCGCGAGTATTGGGGACTGTGCTGGGTGTGCTGGCGGATCGGAATATCAACGTCATCGACATGGTCAACAAAAGTCGCGGCGAAATCGCCTACAACATTATTGACCTGGAAACGGAGCCGGGGCCCGGGGCCATGGAAGAAATTCGTGCCGCGGAGGGCGTTATCCATTTGCGCCGGGTGTAGTCCGACAGCGTGATCGTTCTGTGGCTGCTATGCTCGAAACGAGACAGGCAGCGTTGGGATCAGCATGACCTTTCTAAATTTGCTTATCGTTCTGGCCCTGGTTGCGGTGGCCATCAGCTTGCTGCTGGGGCTCACGTCGCTACGGCATGGCGGTCGGTTCGATCGCGCTTTTGGTACCCGCTTCATGTGGGCGCGGGTTATTTTGCAGGCCTCAGCAGTCATCCTGCTGGCACTGGCCTGGTGGGTGAACGGCTGATTTGCCCGCCCTCGCTCATCTGAATATCTCGCGCATGCTTCTGGCCGAGGACGATCCGGCTTTCGAACCGTTCCTACGTGAACTGGAGCCGGTCAGT
>JABSSV010000181.1 GCA_013213875.1 Lysobacterales bacterium | reverse complement strand
GAGGCCGCGCGTGTGGACTGGCCAGTGCTGGTTGCAGCGCCCCGGCTGGATGGGCAACTGGCTACTTCAGGTGTCGGTGGTTCGGCTAACTATGCCGAAGCGATCCGGCGCATGATTCGCGGTGCTGGCGACCGGGGTGAAAACTGATGCGGCGGCAGGGCGGGATTGCGCTGGTCATGGTGCTGTGGGTACTGATCCTGCTTACCGTAATCACTGGCTCTTTTGCGCTGATGTCGCGTATGGACCAGCTGGAGGCCAATCAGCTCCTGGGGGGGACCCAGGCGCGTCTTTGGGCAGAGGCCGGGTTGACCCTGGCGGCTGTCAATTTGCGTGATCCCGATGACACGCTGCGCATGATGCCGGATGGCCGGCCCTATGCGACGGAGATCAATGGCGTACTTATCGAGGTGTCTGCCATTGATGAGCGCGGCAAGCTGGATCTGAATGCGGCGGATGAAACGACGCTCACGGTGCTGTTTACCAACCATGGTCTGGAGCCTGAGGTCGCAGCGCAGCTGGCCGCACGCGTGCATGACTGGCGCGATGCGGACGACCTGGAGCGTGTGGATGGCGCCGAGCTGGAAAGTTATCTGGCTGCAGGTTTGGATCTTGGGCCCGCTAACCGCGATTTCATGCTGGTCGATGAGTTGCTCCAGGTGCTGGGTATGAGCTACGAGCTCTACCGAAAAATGGAGCCAGGGCTGACGCTCTATTCTCGTAGTGGATTGCCGGATATTGCCTACGCACCGGCAGAAGCGCTGCTTGCCATTCCTGATATTACGGAAGCCGAAGCGTTGAACTTTGTGCAGGAAAGACAATCACAGAGTGCAGAGAATGGGCTGGAAATCACCTTGCCAAGCGGGCAGTCCGTCGTGGCGCAGGGACGTGGCCTAACGTATAGTGTGCGCGTCAAGGCGACCATGCCCAACGGCGTCTGGGACCAGCTTGAAGCAACAATTCGCGTTGGTGGAGTCCCAGGTGAAGCGCCCTACCGGGTTCTGCGCTGGCGCGAGGGAGTTCAATAAGAAAAGATACCCATGGCGAGCGCAATTCAAAATCAATTCGACAGCTTGCGACAGCGCCTGCATCAGAGCCAGCTGGGTGGTTTTTGGCGCTGGTGGACCGCGGAGCTGGCGGCCATGCTCCCGGCCAGTTGGCAAGAGCGTGTGCGTCATGCGCAACGGGTTCTGCTACTGCAACTCAACGACAAAAGCCTTTCCTTGACCCTCCAGGAGGGCGCCAAGGGGGAGCGGGTCGAGTCCTTTGATCTGGACCAGGATCTTAGTCTGCAGCGTCAGCAAATCGCAGATCTCCTCGCTGAGCGTGAACTGGATGAGGTGCCGCGCTGTCTGCTGCTGGGCGAGTCTATGGTTCTTCACAAGCAGCTACAGATGCCTCAAGCCGCGGAAGCTAATCTTCACCAGGCTTTGGCCTTTGAGATGGATCGCCATACACCCTTTCAGGCAGATCAGGTCTACTTCGACCAGCAGGTGCTGGAGCGTGATAAAGAGCGAGGCCAGCTGCACCTGGAGCTGGTGGTGGCGCCCCGTGAGCCGGTCGACGATTTGATCACGACGCTGGTTGATCGGGGTCTGGCGCCCACTGCTATGGATGTGGTTGCTGAGAATTTGCCGCTGGGTCTCAATATGCTGCCTGCTGAGCAACGTCATCGAATTCCTAACCGCAAAGCGCGTCTGAACCTGCTGCTCGCCGCGGTTGCGCTGGTGGTGCTGGCCGGGGTTATGGCCCAGTCGCTCTGGTTGCGCGAATCGCAGATAGCTGCGGTTGAGGCAGCCATTGATGAGGTGCGGATCGAGGCGCGGCGCGTGCAGAATATTCGCGCTCAGATTGAAGATGCCTCGGAGGCGGCCGGGTTCATGTTTAAGCGGAGGGCGGAAAATCGGCCAACGGTCATGGTTCTCGCGGAAGTGACCCGGATCATGCCCGACGATACCTATTTGGATCGTCTCCGGATCTGGGAGGGCAATGTGCAAATGCAGGGTAAATCCGATAACGCACAGCGCCTGATTGAGCAGGTCAATGACTCCCCTATGATGGAGAAGGCAGGGTTTCGCGGATCGACGCGTTTGGATACGGGGACCCAGAAAGAAGTGTTCGACATTAACGCGGCCATTGTGACGCCCTGATGGAACTGGTGCCTGATCAAAAAAACGGTCGGCTGACGGCGATTTTGTTGCTTGTGATCGTGTTCATCCTGGTTTACCTGGTTGCTTTCCACTGGTTTTTTCAGCGCCACGCAGCCGATGCAGAGATGCTGGCTGATCTGCAGCAACAACTGGCGCGTTTTCAGGCAGTGGCGTCGCAGCGAGAACCCCTGTCGGCCCAGCTGGCGGAAATACGTAACTCGCGCGGAGATGCGGAGCTATTCCTGCCAGAAGAGAACTTCAATGAAGCGGCTGCAGCGCTGTCCGAGCGGCTTGGGCAAACGGTCAAGACGCAGGCGGATGAGAGTTGCAGTATTGTCAGCCGTCAGCCGGTGCGCGCGCGTGCCGAGGAGCGCTACGAACGTGTCACGGTCAATGTCCGCATGCGCTGTCATGGCGAGGATTTGCTCAAAGTGTTGTATCAGCTGGAAACCGGTGTGCCCATGATTCTCATCGGTGATCTGAACGTTCTGCGTCCGCGGGCAACCCGTCGTAATCGCCGTTCCAATCAGCCGGCGCCGCAACAGCCGCTGGATGTGCGCTTCAATATGTCGGGGTATCTGAAACAGTGAAGGG
>JABSSV010000180.1 GCA_013213875.1 Lysobacterales bacterium | reverse complement strand
GTGGGAAGAGCCACTGCTTACGCGTCATCAGGGCTTTCCGTACTGGCGCAGAATGGTCCGGCGGGCGAACAGGGCGGTAAACACCCACAGCAGCGGCCCAAAGGAAATCACGATCAACTCCGCGGTGGCGCTTTGGCCGGTCGCCGCGCGGAATGGCGGCAGGTAGTACACCAGATAGACCACGGTGAGGCCGAGAGAATAGATCACCATGAGCCAGGGTATGCGCGCGGTGGTCAGCAGTTTGCCCGGTACGCAGTCCTCGGCCGGTATGACGTGCAACTGTTCGCGGTAGCGCTGCTCCGCATCGGTAGGGCGGTCCAGCCGGGAAACCAACAGGATCACCAGCAGGCTGACCAGCCCGCCGAGTAATATCGGATCCAGCCAGATCGGCAGGCTGATCCAGCCCAGCGTTTCCAGCGCTTTGGGACCCACGTTAAACAAAAAGCCGGAGAGAATGCCCCAGAACGCGGCATCGGCGGTAATCCGTTTGCTCCAGACTGACATCAGCGCCACGGGGCCCCAGGACGAGGCGTACAAAGTACCAACGAAATAAACCAGCCAGAACAGATCGACGGGTGCTACGAAGGCCACCGCCAGGCTGACCAGCCCGATGCCCAGCATGGTCCAACGGCTGATGCGCAGCATGCGTTGCTCGTCGATGGCGCGCTTGGGAAACAGATCATTGCTCACGCTAAAGCCTACCAGGGACATGAAGGTGGACGCAGAAGACAGGGCCGCAGCCATGATGCCGGCCAGAAGCAGGGCGCCCAGCAGCGGTGGCAGCAATTCCCGTGCGGCATACACCATGACCTGGTGCGAGGGCTCAATGCCCGGATCGCTCAGATTGACTACCGTTCCGCCCAGGTAAAGCACCACTTCCAGAAAGGTCACGCAGATCGCCGCGATTAAGGCGGCGCGGAGCACCACGTGCTCGTCGCGCGCCACCAGATAGCGGCTGGACTGCCAGGGGCTGACCGCGTAAACCAGGCCCCAGGCCAGCGCCAGTGTGACGTTCCAGAAGGCGAAGTGGGCGCCGGAGCTGAAAGCGGCATCCTCGCCGGTGACACCCTTCCAGCTCATCAGGTCCGGCTTCTCCGGCAGCTGGGCCAGTTCGAAGATGGCCTGGCTCAGGCCGCCCGCATCGTCGACCAGAAACACCAGGGCAGCGAAGGCCATGGAGGTGAAGAGCAGGAACATGAGCGTGTCGGTAATAATCACGCCCCGGGTGCCCGCGTAGAGGGTAAAACCGGTGTAACCAAGCCAGCTGATAATCAAGGCCTGGTGATAGCTGACGTCCGCGACCTGAGTCAGTAGGTAGGCAGCGCCCTGGGTAACGGCCAGCAGGTAACCACCGAGACCGAAAATAATCGTAATTCCGGCCATGGTCTGAACGCGCTGTGACTGGAAGCGTTGCCCGAAGAACTCGGCGACGGTCAGGGCCCGGCTGCGACGCAGATAGCGCCCGAAGAAGAGGGCGCCCCAGACGTAGAACGTCGCGGCGATACCGGGCCAGAGCAGGTAAGGCCCAGCCTGTCCAT
>JABSSV010000018.1 GCA_013213875.1 Lysobacterales bacterium | reverse complement strand
GCGCCGCAGTTTCAACAGTATGCGGGAGAGCAGGTGCATATCTTCGACTGGTTACCGCAACTTACTACGCTGGCCTGTGCCGACCTGGCCGTGGTCCACGGCGGTATCAACACCATTGATGAATGCATCATGGCCGACGTGCCCATGCTGGTGTGCAATGGTGGTCTGCGCGACATGCCCGGCAACACCATGCGTGTGCTGCATCATGGCATTGGCCTGGCGGCTGACCCACAGCGTGATGGAGAGGACCAATTAAGGACCCAGTTGCAAACCTTGCTGGGCGATACAGCGCTGCGCTCGCGTCTGCGTGCCATGCGTGAGCAATATCTTCGCGAGCGAGACCAGAAAACGCTGGAGCAAGCGCTGGAGACCCTACTGGTCAGCGAGGCCTAGCATTCCAGCAGGGCTTGAAACGCCCGCTCGGTCTTTTCCGCGACCACCGGCCAGGCATGCGCCGCGGCTAAGGCTTTGCCGCCCGCAGCCAACCGCTCACGCAGCGACGGGTCATCCAGTGCCCGAACAACAGCGGCGGTCAGCGCCGCCTCGTCTTCCGGCGGCACCAGCAGGGCGTTAACGCCGTTTTCAAGCATCTCCGGCCAGGCCCCAACCTCGGTGGCCACCACCGGCACGCCCAGCGCCAGCGCCAGATACAAGACGCCGGACTGAGAAATATGACGGTAGGGCAGCACCAGCAAATCTGCGGCGGCAAACCAGTCGGCCACCTCCTCGAAGGGCACATAGTCAAACAGACAAATGGCGCCGAGAGTTTCAGCCCGCTCCGCCAGCGCCTGTCGCTCGGTTGCGCTCAAGCGAACTGGGTCACCAGCAATCAGCAGCCGAGCCGCTGGCTGCTGCGCCTGGATCCCGGGCCAGGCGTCCAGCAACAGATCCAAACCTTTGTAATGCCGCAGATAGCCGAAGAAAAGTGCTGTGGGAGCGTCCGCTTCCACGCCCAGAGCACCGCGGGCCCGTCGGGGATCTTCAGCGGCCTCCACGCGGGAAAAGAAACCATAGTCTCCGTGCGGAATAACGCAGCAGCGCTCTGTGGGAACCCCGAACTCCTGCTGTAGCCGCTTCTGGTCCACACGCGAATGGGCGATCAGCAAGTCTGGCAACGCATGAATCCGACGAGACAACGCCTGCTGCAATGGCACCGGCTCATGCGGCGTCACATTGTGCACCGTTGCCACCAGGGGAATGCCAAGACGTTTCAGCGCGGCCAGATATAGCACTGCACTACCACTGGCCTCGTGCAAATGTATGACATCTGGCTCCAGTGCTTTGGCTATTCGTAGCGTGTCGCGTACGGCACGCAAAACATCGAACTTACGGGCCATGACAGCACCCAAACGAGAGCGGCGCCTACCAGCATCCTGCCCAGCCCGAGCCAGCTTCTGATGGATGGTTAAGCCGGGTGGCCGGAGCTGATCTCTGAGTTCCCAGTCCGTAACGGTAAGTAAATCCACCTGATGACCGCGCGCAGCCAGGGCGCCGGCCAAATTAAAGACGTAATGACAAAGGCCGCCACGTCCGAAGGTCTCGATTTCAAGCACCTTCATAGGATGCCTCGCGGTATCGTTGATGGAAAACCAACGGTCTACTTGCGCTGGATTCGCGCTATCCTATCACCCGAAGGGCACGATGCCGTACACTCTCGCCTGTTGCCCGCACCTGGCACCCTAGAATTTACGGTAATGACCTACGCACCCAAGAAACCGGCCATAGCCACGCCACCTGTTCCTGACGCAACACCGCGCCGGTGGCTTCTCGCCCACCATTAACGTGGTACCGCGTCAAACAGCTCTACCCCATGCGCCGTCCGCGGCGAGTTCGCAGTTGGTGCTGAGCACGGCCGCACAAATTTACAGCGATGACGCCAGCCTCGCAGACTGGACCAGAAACTATCTGCGGCAACATCAGGGGAGATTAGCAACTGATCTCGATCTGGTGCTTAAAACGCTTCCAAAACAATGTCATGTCCTGGATGTCGGCGCCGCGCCATTTGTGACGTCTGCGGCCTTGCAAACGCTGGGATTTAAAGTCGAAGCCATTGACCTTGAGCCAGACCGTTTCGCATCCGTGATCGCAGCTCTCAGACTCAAGGCGCATGGATGTGATATTGAGAAAGAAGCGCTGCCCCTGGCGGATCAGAGTGTCGATGCAGTGCTCTTTAATGAGCTGTTTGAACACCTGCGAATTAATCCGATTTTTACCCTGTCAGAAGTCTTCCGCGTGCTTAAACCCGGGGGACATCTGTTACTTTCCACACCGAATCTGAGATCCTTTCGGGGTATTCGCAACCTCATCCTGCATGATCAGGGACATGCCGTGTCAGCAGGCGTCTACCGGCAGTATGCGAAACTTCAGTCCCTTGGCCACATGGGTCATGTGCGCGAGTACACGCGCCGGGAGACCGTCAGCTTCTTGAAGCAAATAGGTTTCGTCTCTGAAACGATCTATTTTCGTGGCGGCTACGGCCGCGGTCTCGTTGGTCTGGCCGAGAAGCTGGCGCCATCCATGCGTCCGTTCTTTAGCGTGATCGCCCGCCGGCCCGAACCATGACAGCCGACAGCGAAATCAGTCAGCGATTTTTTCTTGTCGGAGTGCCCCGCTCCGGAACCTCTTTGCTGCAAGCACTTTTGGCCAGCCACACGCAGATCACCTCGTTCACGGAAAGCCATTTCTTCAGCAGGCCTTACGCTTTTCTACCACTGATGGGCGCCGTTCTGCGTCGTGATCCTGCGCAACAGGTTTTCGGTTTCCTCAACGAGAACCAGTTGTCGCTGGGCGCTGCAGCGCAGTGGTTCGAACCGCCGGCACCTTTTTTTCTGAGGTTCTCTGCAAGCCGCACCCTGGCGAGCAGCATGGTCGCTCGCCGGCTTATTGACGTCCTTGATGAAGCAGCGCAAGAAAGAGCTTCGCCCTGCTGGTTGGAAAAGACGCCACGCCATTTACACGCTATTGCCCTTATTCAGAAGGCTTGTGGGGCGCGTGCCAAGCCGCAGTTCATCCATCTCATCAGAGGCGGCCTGCCGACAGTCACATCACTATATCGAGCCTCACCCCAATGGCAGAGTCCGCTCTCACTGGATGCTTGCGCCGGGCGCTGGAACCAGGACCTGGCGCTTTCACTCCGCTACGCGGGCAAGCCCAACCATCATGTTATTCGCTACGAGGACCTGACCGAAGACCCAGAACGGGTTTTACGCCAACTTTTACACGCCTTACAGCTCAACTGGTCGCCAGAAATCCTGAACCGGTACGGCCAGACGGCGCGTGCGCTACGGGCTTCGGGTGAACACTGGAAACAGGGCACTGAAAGACCTATCACACCGGCAGATACAAGCCAGGAGGTGCTTGACGCGTGCCAGCGGCAGAGGGTTGAAGCGCAATTACAGCAACCACTTTATGATGCGCTCAGCCGTCACGCGATAGGGGCAAGCCGTCGTGCATAAACCCAACCAACCACTGCTATCGGTGGTCGTTCCTTTTCATAACAGCAGTAAGACCATCGAAGCCTGCATCGAATCTCTGCTTGCCTCGGCACCCGAGCCGGAAAGCCTGGAGCTAATTTTCGTCGACAATAACTCAGCCGATGAATCCCGGAACCTGGTAAACCGTTTCAGCTCCGTGACATTGCTTGATGAACCCACACCGGGCGCCTATCCGGCCCGAAACCGGGGGGTGGAAGCCGCACGGGCGCCAATCATCGCGTTCACCGACGCAGACTGCACCGTCGACAGCGCGTGGTGCCAGGTGATTCTGGAGCGCATGAAAAACCCTGAGCTTGGGATTCTCATCGGCGCCGTGCATTTTCCCTCCAGCGCGAGCCTGCCCATGCACCTGCTGGGCGGCTGGGAGAACGCCAAAGCCCATTGGATTGCCGATCACGCTCGTGCCCAGCAGCGTATTGCCTACTGCAACAATATGGCGGTCCGCAGCAGCCTATTCCAATCCTTGGGTCCGTTTCGAAACTGGCGGCGGGCCGGTGACAGCGAATTTGCGCAAAGAGTTGCGCTGAGGCGCCCGGAAATGACGCTCGCATTCGACAGCAGGCTGTGCGTGGTACACCATGAATTCACCCGGCTGCGACAACGTGTTCTTCGCCTGCGGCGCTACCAGGATACGAACCAGCAAATCGAAGGCTTCGAAGAACTTTCCGCATTTCAGCGCGCCGCTGTCCTGGGTCAATGGCTCAGCGACCGGAAGCAGGGCTAGCGGCGCGTCGCGCTCACATAGGCAGTGAGTGCGGCAATGGTCTGGAAGTTTTCTACCCGAAAATCTGCTGGCTTCATGCCAATGGCAAACTGCTCATCGACATAGGTGGCCAGACGCAGTACCGCCATGGAATCCAGCANGTCACCTGCCAGCAAATCATCATCCGCATGCAGCGAGACCGGCTGCANCAGCAATTCCTCCTGAATGTACCGGGTGATTTGCTGTTCAATCTCGTCCGTAGCGGGACCGTGTGTGTCCGTCATTTTCTGTTTTTATCCTCTCGGTCGCTCAACAGGGCTTTCAGGTGCCTGGTCCAGGCAGAAATGGTCTCCGGCCTGCGCACAAACTCCGTGTGGCTCGCTTGAAACTCATAGCTCTCCACCTCGGCGTCCAGCAGGGTTTCCCACAGCATGCGACCAGCGCTATCACGAGCCACACCTCGACCGTGATAGATGATAGCAGGCACGCCTTCGCAGGGCGTCGCCTCATAGCGTCGAAGGGCGCGATGATACACCCAACCAACATAGCTATGACGCACTGACAGCGGCATAGGCAGACGCAGCCAGGAACACAGGGCGCCCAGCAACTGACGGAAGGTTCTCCGCACTCTGCCAACGCTTGCATTCCCTT
This sequence comes from Lysobacterales bacterium, assembly GCA_013213875.1. Classification (GTDB taxonomy): domain Bacteria; phylum Pseudomonadota; class Gammaproteobacteria; order Xanthomonadales; family SZUA-36; genus Marinihelvus. Next base: position 2,665 of record JABSSV010000018.1, on the reverse strand, counting down.
GCTGACGCGGATCGTTACGATGCGCTTCCGTCTTGATCCGAGCGCCAGCAAACCCGGCAGCAGAGCGCATGTAACGTGCTTCATCAGGCGGGTCGAGCAGTAACAACAGTGGCACGGAAGCACCCTGCTTTTGCCACAGACGCGCCATTTCAAACGCCACCGGCGCACCGATGGAGTATCCCGCCAGCACGCTCGGTGGATTCGTCTGCACGGCATTGATTTGCGCCAGATATTCCCGTGCCATGCTTTGAACCGTCGCCCCCGGCAACAGCGCACCCGCATCGCGATGGTCAGACAACAGACGAACCGAGCGACCATCACCCAACAGCTCCTGCAGCTGGGTGGCTACCCGATGACCGCCATGAACCAGGCAGAGCGTAGCGCCGGCCAAGGAATGTTCAAGGACTGCAGCTTCCGGCTGCCGTGACGTGGTGGCCCGGTGCTCCCGCACTGCGGCTAACTCTCTGATGGTCGGGTATTCAAAAATCTCGCTAGGTGCAAGATTTAACTCGCGCGCGCGCGCCAAAGCCACGATTCGAATGCTTTTCAGGGAGTCACCGCCGAGCGCAAAAAAATCGTCATCCAAACCGACCTGCTCCACAGCCAGCACGCGCTGCCAGATGTCCGCCATGGCACGTTCGAAACGCGTGCCAGGTTCCCGATCGCCACCCGCACCAGGTCGCTCCATCGGTTGCAGCAGCGACAAGGCTTTTCGATCTACCTTGCCATTGGGTAAACGGGGCAAATGCTCACACAACCCGATGCGCGCTGGCACCATATGGCGGGGCAGCTGTTCCCGGCAGTGCTCCAGTATCATTTGGTCCGTCAGCGAAATACCCGCAGCGGGAACAAGGAACGCCAGCAACTGAGGGGGCTTGCCCTGACCGGCAGGGCTTAATAGCGCTGCGGCCTCCTGAACAGCCTCATGACTGCGAAGCACCGCTTCAATCTCATTCAGTTCGATACGGTGCCCACGCAACTTGATTTGACTATCCTGACGACCTTTGAACAGCAGCGCCCCATGCTCGCTATAGCGCACCAGATCACCGGTTCGATAAAAGCGTGTCTGGCTATGATCCAGCGTCTGGAACGACCTTGCGCTGATATCGGGCTGTGCAAAGTAGCCAGCAGCGACACCGGTGCCGCCCACCCATAGCTCGCCATCGGCACCGATAGGAACCGGGCGCTGTTGCGGATCAAGAACCCGCAACACCGCCCCTGGAATGGGGTATCCAATCGCCGGGGCCACGCCCTTCGGGGCCGCCGTGATATCGGCCATGGTGCACCAAACGGTAGCTTCTGTTGGGCCGTATTCGTTACATACGCGCAGTAGTGGCAAAGTGTTTCGTACCCGCTCCGGCAATTGCCATCCCACGGCCTCCCCAGCCACCACCAGGGTCCTCAGGGATTTCAACTTCTGCGCCGGCGCGAGTTCAATCAGGAGTTCGGCCAGGGCCGGCAGGCACAGGGTATGGCTGACCTTATAACGCTCTATAAGATTGGCCAGCGCCAGCATGTCCTGCTCCAGCGCCATTGGCGACACCAGCAAAGCCCCGCCACAGGTCAGTGGCCAGTAGATTCCGGCCACCGAGCTATCGAAGGCAAATGAGGACAGCAGCAGGAATAGGTCGGGCGCCTCGGCGTAAAACTGCTCGCGCGCCATGGTCGAAGCGAGCAGGTTTTCATGGCTGACCATGACGGCTTTGGGCTTGCCAGTGGAACCGGACGTATACATCAGGTACGCCAGATCCTGGCCCTGCAGCTCGGGTAGAGGCACAGCTTCCGGCCCACTGTGAGCAAGGGACAATGTTGCGGGCGGCAGCACACGCTCTTGCTCGAGGCCCAGCCGCTGTATCTGGGGCTCCTCGGCAATGATTTGCGCTGGCTTACAGTCCTGCAGCATGGCCTGAATCCGCTGCACGGGATAGCTTGGGTCCAAAGGCACATAGCATGCACCGGCTCGGAGGACGCCCAGCATGGCCAGCACATATTCACCACCACGCTCCAGCACGATAGCAACCCGATCACCAGGGCGCACCTGGCGGGTAACAAGCGCCTCGGCGTAGCGCTGCGATCGTTCCCAAAGCTCGCCATAGCTGAGACGGCCTGTCTCGACAATCAAGGCGGGTTGCTTTGGGTTTTGTCGCACCTGCACCGCAATTTGATCGAGCACGGTGGCTTGTTGCACGCCCAAAAGTTCGGGACCAAGACCCCACTGCAATAGCAATTGCTGCTCTTTGGCTGGCAATACGGGCAGGTCGGTGGCCGGGCTTTGCAGCCCATCGGACACGTGCTCGAGTGCATACGCAAATTGGTCCAGCAAGCGCCGCATGGCCGCAGGCTCGAACCGAGCGGGGTCATAAAGCGCTAGCAGCTTTGATGATGCCCCGGGCATCACAAATATGGACAAGGCAAAATCACTTTGATCCATAGGGTCAAAATTACGGAAGCGCAACTTGCCCTCGTCACACCCGAGCTCCGGATGGTTTTCAATGACCAGCACCGAATCAAACAGCGCGCGCCCCGCAGGAACACCACTGCAGCGTGCCACGTCCCCCAAGGGGGTGTGTTCCAGTCGCCGCAAATCCAACAAATCACGATGCACCCGCTCTATCAACTCACCGAGCGTCTCGCCAGCATGGAGTTGAATGCGTATCGGCAGCGT